>JAOTUB010000253.1 GCA_029864095.1 Gammaproteobacteria bacterium
AAGGGTGCCGATTACGTTAATAAGATTATTCAGGTGCCATTCGGCCTAGCGCAAATCAGCATGGAGCAGCAGCAGACTTACTTTGACAACCTTGTCACATCCAATACCCTACTGGAGTATCTGCAGCAGGATTTACGCAACGCGGTGCGGCCGCACCTGAATTATCTGTCAGAAGGCGGCTCGGTGAATCCGCGCGAGGTGAAACGGTTCATAAATTCCTACACCTTGCAGTTGATGATGCTGAAGCCGAAGCTTAGCGGTGAACTCAATGGGAACGTAATTCTGGCACTGCAGGTCATGAATTTTCGACCGGACTGGCTCAAACTCTACAACAGTCTGGCCATTGATCCGGCACTTTTCGAGCAAGCGGTATCGAACGCCGTCAGTACCCCTGTTGACAGCGTCATCAATATTCATGGATCGACCGTACCACTGCCCAGTGAATTTGTGACCTATGTTGACGAGCCGTTTGGTCACAGCCTGTTGACCGCGAATATTGACGCTTATTTGTCGAGCGCGGAATCGACACGATCTTCAGCGCCAGGCCTGCTCACAGCGCAGGCAGAAGTTGCCAAAATCCGCGGTCTTGCCCTGCAGGTTGGTAAGGGAGATAGCCCGTCGCCCTCGCCAAACGCCTAATGCACCAGGGACACACCGAGCTTGGACAGAACCGTGTCAATCCGGTTGGCGTAGGTGAAATCAACGCCGTTTTCGTCTTCGCCGCCAGCAAACAGAAGACCGACGGCTCTGCCGGTAGTGTCGACGATGAGTGAGCCCGAATCGCCGCTGGTGCTGAATGTTTGTCCGTCCGTGCCGGTCACCTCGATCTGATCGCTGAACTGCGCAATCATCGGGTCCGCTTCTGTGCCCATGTTGACGCGCAACCGATCCACTTCGACCGACGTAATCACTCCCTGAGTGACGCCAGTGGTCCGGCCCGCCTTGCGAACAGTTCTGCCGAGATCATCGACCGAGATCCGGCGTATTCCCCTGATGACGCCGGGCAGGGCCTCCGTCCATCCGAACCAGAATTCCAGGTCGGGAAAGATTTCGGCAACGGCGCAATCGACCACGTTACTGCGCTGGAACGAGATGGGTACATAGCGATCCAGAACGCCGATAAGCGTGCTCCGCGATGCCCTTCGGTCGAGGTTTCCCGGCTGTGTAACCGGGTCTCCCGGTGAGGAATTGTTGACATCGGCCAGCACGTGATTATTGCTGAGCACGTAGTAGGCATCCCGGTCTTCGACGACAAACCCCAGCGTTCCCGCATGCGCAATTCCCGGGATGACCACGCCGATTGATAAGCCCGCCTCGAGCGGGCGCTGCCGGCGCCGGAAAAAAGAGATCGGCGGCTGCCGCTTAATAATTTTAGGGACGATGCGCACGTCGCACTCGCCGCGAGAGCGATCCACAATCGTTGCCGCCAATGCCTTGGCCCCACGCGTAACCTGTATCCTAGCCGACAGAACGAAATCGCGCTTTCGCTTTCCCTGGGCCACACCCAGGGCCACCTCAGTGCTCTTCGGTGCCCGCACGTGCGCATCGTGGATGGTCTCGGCGAACGCTCTGGTAACGCTTGCGACGCCGGCCGTCCTGGCGAATGCCCTCGGCAGATGCGGTGCGGAACTCAGTTCTTCTTTGAGGCTTTGGACGGATGAGAGTCGCATTGGATGATCTCCTTCTGTGCACTCGCTGGCGGTAACGAATCGCCTTTCGAGTTATGATGGCACCATGGCCAGGAAACGGGACTTGGAACGCGCGAAACGGCGGTTTCTCACCGAGACAACAAATCGCGAATGGGTACAGGGTGTCGGCGTTGGCCTTATCGAGGGACAACTCGGTTTGATCATTAGCGTTCGGCCGAGGACGAAACCGGCCGCAAGCCGACTGTTGAAGAGACTCGATCTCGACGTGCCGATCCAGGTCCGGGCCGTTAGCGAGATACGCGCCCGGGCGCCTGACCAAGCGTCAAAAGCGGAGTCCCGGGAGATGCTTCGCAAAGCCGCGCATGCTCGTTTCAGTGACGCGAAGTGACTCAAGCCCGGCTCCCATCGCAATACGGAA
>JAOTUB010000151.1 GCA_029864095.1 Gammaproteobacteria bacterium
TGGCGTAACGAAAGTCGGCAGATGAATCGACGACGTGCACGCCGATGTCTTTTTTCGCCGCGGCTCTTAATGCGGTTGCAACCAGCGCCGCAGATGCGCCATGCGGCGCGGCTGAGAAAAGTGCGAGCCTGCCGCCGGTGTCGAGTTCATCGATCCAGCTATCGTGGCCGACGAAACACTGATCACCGTACACCGCGGCAAGATTCGCAAACGTGTCCGCGATTTTCTCGCCGCTGCGACTTGCGGAAACGGCTGCAGCGAAATCCAGATCGGGGTGCGCCGATATCAAGCGCAGCAACTCGCCACCCACATAGCCGGTTGCGCCGAGAACGACAACCTGAATTCTTCCGCTCATGCTACCTCCGTGTTCTTGAGTAGCGCGGCGACGAAATCGCCAAGAGCGACGCCGTTCGATAAAGCATTGATCGCCGGCAGGGATATTTTTTCGGAGATCTGGTCGACGCCGACGGCATTGTCGGTTGCGGGGCCCGTGACAACGGCAGGCTCGATCCCGAAGTTGTCGCGCAGGATTTTCGCACCGCCCCAGGCAGATACCGGGTCGTTCGCACAGAGGATGACAGCGGTCAGGGCATCGCGAATCGACGTGTCCGACAAGATCGCCTCGACGCCATACGCGCCGAGAAGACCGTCACCGAGTTCGAGTACGATTACATCAGGATTGTGTTCGGCGAGCCCCGTCAATAGTGCCCGGGTCAGCGCCGGGCCGTTCTCGGCCGTCGTTGTCACAATGCCGAGATCGGAGAAGATCATCGTTTCGGCAGCGCCGGCGTCTTCCATTGTCAGTATGTCGCGCCGCAGTGATACGCCAGTGGCCTTGCAGGCCGCAACGTGCAGACCCAGATGCCGCAGCCGGCTCACAATTGCACAGGCCGCGGCCGTCTTACCCGAGTCCATGCAGGTGCCCGCGAGTGCGACGACGGGGACACCGCGGGTATCGAATAGTGCATCGTTTTCGAGCGGTCTCTCGCCGGCGCGCGCGGGTATACCAATGCGTTCGCCGAGATACGGAAAGTGCAGCACGGTGCCGAGTACTTCGCAGTCGAAGGGCGGGCCGACGTCGGGATTCGCCGAGTCGCAGATACCCAGCACGCCACCGATGTTCAGAAGCTGGATCGTATCGCCGGCCTCGAGTTCATCAGGCAGATGGCCGGAGTAACCGCGCAACGCTTTGCGGTGACCGAGCGCGCCGACGACGATATCGCCCTGGTTGACGGTCGCCATTCGTCCGGACGTCAGCTCAAGCTGGTTATAACGCGCCTTGTTGTTCAGCACGCGCACCGCAATCAGCACGCCCTCCTCGCACGGAATGTCTCCCGAGAGTCGCAGCTCGTGTCCGAGTTGGCTGTGCTGGGCAACGGATGCGACTTTGTCGACAATCACGCTTTTCATTATCCGTCTCCTGCAGCGCGGGTCTGCAGCGATCCCGGTAGCGACAGGATGCGTGCGTAGCCGAGAGCATCCGCAGCGGTCCATTCGCCCGCGGCTTCGCCGTAAACCCCTTTCGTCGCTGCGAGTAGCGAGTGCCGGGACTCGACGCCCTGAATAAACAGATTGCCCGGTCGCAACTCGAATTTCACGGTTCCCGTCACGCGCCGTTGCGATGACGTCAGGAACGCCTCGATGTCCGCACACACGAGGTCGAGCTGCTTACCTTCATGCACGAGGTCGCCGTAAACAGCGGCGATGCTGTCCTTCATGCGCGTCTGCTGCGCGCTGAGTACGAGTTTCTCGAGTTCGCGGTGCGCCGCAATCAGAGTAACGGCCGCCGGAGCTTCGAATGCAACGCGACCTTTCGTGCCGAGCACCGTATCGCCCAGATGTATGCCGCGACCGATACCATAGCTTCCGGCCAATGCTTCCAGAGCTTCGATGAGTTCAACGGGCTTCATTGTGTTGCCGTCCAACGCGACCGGAGCACCGGCATCGAATTGGAGCGTGTGTTGTGACGGTGGTTGCGGATCCGAAAACGCGTTTGCTGACAGCACCCAGGCCTCTTCCGGAATCGGGTCTTGGGAGGTCAGCGTCTCCTGGCCGCCAATCGTAATGCCCCAGAGCCCCCGGTTAATCGAGTAGGCGGAGCCCTGCGCTGGCAGCGGCATGTTGTGATCCTCGAGATAGTTTAGCTGCTCCTCGCGAACCCAGCTGTTGTCGCGCACCGGGGCGAGAATCGCGAGTCCGGGATTTAGCGTGCGCAGCGCAACTTCGAAGCGCACCTGATCGTTGCCGGCCGCTGTGCAGCCATGGGCTACCGTTGTCGCGCTGCGGTCTCTTGCCAACTGTGCCAGACGTGCGGCCTGCAAACCGCGTTCGGCGCCAACGCAAAGCGGGTAGGCCTGTCCGCGCAGGACGTTGCCCGCGATCAGGTAGGTGATGACCGTATCGAAGAACGCCTGCTTACAGTCGATCAGAACGTGTTCGATCGCGCCAAGCGCCATTGCCCGCTGCTGCAGCGCAGCTGCCGCCCGGGCGTCGATACCTCCAGTATCCACGGTCGCCGTGATGACGTCGCGCCCGTAGGTCTCTTTGAGCCACGGGACACAAAACGACGTATCCAGACCGCCGGAGAACGCAAGAATGATGGGTGAAGAGTCTTTGCTCACGATAGTTTCCTGAAATCTGTTAATTACGCGTGACGCGCGCGCTCGATCTTTGCGATAAGAATTTTCTGGCTGGCCGCCGAGTCGGAAGCGACGAAGACGGTATCGTCGCCGCCGATGTTACCGATCATCTCCGGCCAGTCGCTGCGATCGAGCGCAAGTGCGACACGCTGCGCAGCGCCGATCGCCGTTTTGATGACGGTCAGGTTTGGCCCGGCTGGCGTAACGCTGCGCAGGAACTGCCCAGCGGCGGCGAGTTCCTGGTGATCAGCTGAAGCGGGCCCGGGCAGTTCATAACCCCGATTCGTCTTAATCGCACCGATCTCTTTGAGATCGCGGCTTACGCTGGACTGCGTTGCCACGAGACCGCGTGACGTCAGCTCGTCTACCAGCGCCTGCTGCGTGTCCACCGGCGCGCGCAGCAGCAGCTGCCGGATCGTGTCGCGGCGCAGCACTTGATCTGCAGTTGAGTTGGGCATGGGCCATCTCGCATAATTATGCGCATATTATTATCAAAATGCGCATAGTTCGTCAAGCCTGCATTTCGCATTTCCCGGCAGTTTTTTCGTTACACTGCGCGCCTTCGCGATCCAGGACAAAGCTAATGGCCACAACCGACGCGGTAGAAATAGAGACGGGACCCGATGCCGCAGGCAGTGTGATCTGGCTGCACGGCTTGGGCGCGGATGGCCACGATTTCGAGCCGATCGTGCCGGAGCTTCGCTTGCCCGACAATCTGCCGTTGCGCTTCGTCTTCCCGCATGCGCCGATTCGACCCGTGACGATCAACGGTGGCATGTCTATGCGCGCCTGGTACGACATCGTGAGTCTGGACCATGACGGCCCGGTCGACGAAGCCGGAATTCGCGCCAGTGCGTTAATACTCGAGGCGCTGATTGCTCGTGAAGTGGAGCGTGGCATCGATGTGCGCAATATCGTCGTTGCGGGTTTCTCTCAAGGCGGCGCGATTGCGCTACATACCGTACTGCGTCACCCGCAGCGTTTTGCGGGCCTGATGGCGCTGTCGACCTGGCTTCCGCTGCGGAGCTACTTCGATGCGGAGGTCGTTAACAATCCCGATGCCGGCAACCGCGATGTCCCGATCTTCATGGCACACGGAAGCTTCGATCCGATGTTGCCGATACGAATGGGTCGCTCCGCGGCGCAGCTGCTAACGGCGTCGGGATTCCGGGTCGAATGGCATGACTATCCAATGGCGCACGCGGTGTGTGCCGCAGAGATTGACGACATCCGGGCGTGGTTAGTCGGGGTGTATGCCAGTTCTGAATAAGTATTGCGACTCGCCGACATTATTACCTGACGCGTTGAAGCGTCGTTCATGGAAGTGCCACTGGCCGCTGCTGTCTGCACGAACGATCGTCGAACAGCGGGTGCCGTAATTGCTGGTGACAATAAATGGCGCCGTGATCGCGTGCGCAATTGCAAAGGGCAGACGATCGCTCTTCACCTCGTGAACGGGGCCCTTGTCCCGATCGCCAAGAAGCCGCAGCAAATGAGTCTCGTTGATTCGCCCTTCGGCAAACAACCTGGTCAGGCGATCTTTGCTGCGCTCGACTTTTTCCCAGGGCGCGTCCAACGTGGCATTGCTTAAGCCGTAAATGCCGGCCGGCAGTTCCTGCAGGCCACCGCCACGATTCGACAGGTAAGCGAGAGTCGTACGGTCGGCGACGAGCAGATTGAATCCGGCATAGTCATCCCCCCGAATTGTTCGCAGATACTCGAGCGGCGACCGGTTGCTCTGCAGAAAGCCGGTTACCAGATGACCGCGCGAGCGTAATCCTGAACTTTTCTCCTGGGCGCTCGAGTAGTTCGTGACCGTTGCGAAGCGCCCGTCGCGGTGGGCGCCGAGCCAGGTTCCTCCGGCCTGCAGGTCACGGCCGCCGACGATGTCCGGTGCGTCCGGCCACCAGTCGGCACTCTGTGTTGGGCGCGCGTGAAACTCGTCCCGGTTGGCCGCGACGACCAGCGGATGATCCTGACTTACACCGAATGCCAGTACGACCAGGCACACGTTAGCTGCCGCTGTCCAATTCAAGCCAATGATCGACGAGCCGCCGCGCGATCGAAATCCTCGACGGCAGCTTGGGAAAGCCGGAGCGCAGTTCTTTGCGGGAAAACCAACGCGCGTCTTCGAGTTCCTGATCGTTGAGGACGATATCGGACGACGTTGCCGCGGCTGTGAATCCAAGCATCAGTGAAGAAGGAAACGGCCAGGGTTGCGAGCTGTGGTAGGAGACTTTGTCGACGCGCACATTCGTCTCTTCGTAGACTTCGCGCCGCACGGCGTCTTCGAGACTTTCACCGGGTTCCGCAAATCCCGCGATTGTCGAGTAGCGACCCTCGGGCCAGGGACGTTGTCTGCCCAGCAAACAGCGTTCGCCATTGGTAACCAGAACGATGACGGCCGGATCGACGCGCGGATAGATCTCGCGACCGCAATCCGCGTTCATGCAAATGCGCGAGTTGCCCGCCGCCTCGGGTCTGGCAGATGAACCGCAAATGCCACAGAAAACCTGTGATGCATGCCACAGCACCAGGGCTCGTGCGTGCGCAACGAGATTTGCCTCGTCCGGCCCAAGTGCCGTGCCGAGGAAACGCAAATCCTGAAATTCACCCAATTCCGGAAACGGCGCGGTGCCGGTCGCAGCAAATGGCACGGCGAACGCGGGATGGTCCCTGAAGATGCCGAGAAAAATCAGATCCTGATCGTCGGCGAGACCTTCGATCTGCTTGCGTTGCAGAAGAATCGCTGTGAGAGGATCGCCGCCGACCAGGCAGCGGTCGCCCCACACAGGGACGAAGCGACTTGCCGCGCTTCTGGCGGCGCTCGCAAGCCATTCCGGATCCTTACGTCGTTCACCACTTCTGTCGACAAACGCTCCGGCAAATACGTTGTGGTCTTCCATAGAGATTGGTGACAGTTTACTTGATTGGTACGGGCGACAGTTTACCCGTCCCACGCCGGCAAATAAGCAACCTGTCACCTAATAACCGGACCCTCCGGCACGGCGGCGACGATGTGTCTCGATCTCACAGGACGGACAGGTCTCATAATCAAGAGCATAGGCATCCTGAACGTAGCGAGACTGACAGCTCTTGCAGCTGGCAAGATACAGTTCGTCGTTGTGGGAGATGCTGTGCAGCAGGTTCCACGCCCATTCGAAGCTGAGTTCGGCGTCGTCGTGAAGCAGCAGATAGGTTTCGTACGCGCGGCAAACGCGGTGGCCGAACTCGACATCGGGCCTTGGCCAGCAAGGTGAAACCTTGTTGCGCCCATCGACGCGCAGCAGTAGTCCGCTGCAAAACAACGCGACAAGTGTGGTCGCCTGCAGCTGATTCTGCGGGTTCTTGACGAAGCGCGCGATCTGCCGCGGCGATTTGCCACGACGTCGCCGCACGTTGCTGGCGCCGGTGTTGCGAAAATAGGTTGTGTAGAGCTTGCGGATGCGATCGTCCGAAAGCCCCGTGCACTCGCGAATCGTGCGCGTGCGCGCCTCGTGCCTGATCATCCGCAGCGCCAGCTCAAACTGGCTGCGTTCGCTCGCGTAGCGATCATCGGTTAATCGCATTTAATACCCTTTGTGCTAGAAAACGACCATATACAGTGCTACAAGACGCTATATTATCCATAAATGGTCGTACAAACAAAAATACAGTAATTCCAAAAGGGCACCAGAAATGTACAGGAGGGAGATCACATGGAATTCAGAGGGCCGGAGCCGGCAGACTTTCGCAATGTTCAATCGATGAACGCTGCGTTCCTCAGACACATGCGCGGATCGCCGTCGGGGCACGAATTGCGGCAACAGATGGCGCCGGAGGTGCGATCGATGATCCGCGGCCTCACCGATCTGCAGATCGAGCGTCTATCAACAGCGCGATTTTTGCTGTTCTCGCTGCGTGAGCGTGACCCGAACTACTGGGGTTTGCTTGGCAACGATGCGCCTACCAGTGACCTACTCAGCGCCACACACCAGGCGGACGAGCGCGGCCAGCTGGCGGCGGCGTCTCTCGGCTTCCTGTGGCAGCTTGCGCGCCGCAACCCGTATGCCGCACGCCTCGTGTCCGGAGCGACACTCAACTGGTGCGAGCAACTTGCGGAGTGCACGTTGCTTCGGGTCCTGCAGCGCACGGCCGGGCGCAGCGATTTGTTGCGGCCGCGCCGCGCCGAGGACGTTGCATTCTGGGGCAAGCTGCTCGGGCCCGGCCTGTGTTCCGAGCGGGAGGTGCGCGGTGCCGCACAGCTTTCGGCACTACAGTCAGTTCTCACCGAGGATCCTGCTGCTCGGTACCGTTCGCTGCGTGCGGCCGCGTGCCGCACTGCGGCGCCAGCCCTGTTCGTCGCTGAGGAATTCGACACGCCATGACTTCGCGATCAGTGTGACGCCGCGAGAACGGCGTGGGTACAATACCGGGCCTTATGCAAGCCCTGTCCATAAAAAATCTCACAAAGACGTATGCCAATGGCAACCAGGCGCTCAAGGGGATCAATTTCTCGGTTGAGGCTGGTGACTTTTATGCGCTCCTTGGGCCGAATGGCGCCGGTAAGACAACGGCGATTGGCATCATCAGCTCGCTGGTCAATAAGTCGGGTGGCCAGGTCGAGATCTTTGGTCACAACATCGATAAAGAGATCGCGGTGGCAAAGTCCTGCATTGGACTCGTTCCCCAGGAGATCAATCTCAATCTCTGGGAGGGCGTGCATAACATTGTTCTGAATCAGGCCGGCTACTATGGGCTCGGCCGCTCGCTCGCGCGCGAGCGTGCCGAAAAGTACCTGCGAGCCCTGCGCCTATGGGATCGCCGCAACGACAATGCGCGAAGCTTGTCGGGCGGCATGAAGCGGCGACTGATGATTGCGCGGGCGCTGGTACATGAACCCAAGCTGCTGATTCTCGATGAGCCCACAGCCGGCGTCGACATCGAGATTCGACGCTCGATGTGGAATTTCCTTCGCGATATCAACCAAGCCGGAACGACCATCATCCTGACGACGCATTACCTGGAGGAGGCCGAATCGCTGTGCCGCCACGTGGCGATCATCGATGAGGGCCGGATTATCGAAGATGCGCCTATGAGCGCGGTGCTCAGAAAACTGCAGCGCGAGGTATTCGTGTTGAGCCTGGAAGACCCGTTAGGAGAGGCGCCGGCACTTGCCGGTTTTGAAACGCTTTTGCGCGACGAGCGCGAACTCGAGGTCGACAAGGGGCCAGCGGTAGACCTGAACG
>JAOTUB010000031.1 GCA_029864095.1 Gammaproteobacteria bacterium
ACGGCCACATCGGCAAGCGCATGCACAGTCAGATTCATGCTCACGCCGTCCGCGCTGACATCGACGTCCGCAGCGACCATTTCGGCACATCGGGGCGCGCATTGCGGCGGTTGCAACAGTCGAGTCTGCAGCTCGCGCAGCAAATCGGGATGCGGCGTCTCGGCTTCGGCGACCGGGCTAATGGCCATGAACAGCATCAACAGCCCGACCGCAAAATAGCCGCCGGCCTTGGATGCGCCCAGCCTCAGGCCGGCGGGCCACCGCAACTGCCCTTTAAGGACGTCTGTGGCCAGCACGCCCGTGAAACGCAGCAACACCAGCACCAGCAGAAAGCGCAGCACGGTAACGGCCCAGCGCGGCAGAATAACGAGCCGCAGCGCCTGGTCGGCATCCACGGGACCGCTCCAGTCGAGTCGGTACGAATTCCAGCGCCACGACGGAATGCCCGGGCCTGCCTGCACGATTGCGTTCGGTGCGTAACGGGCATAGCTCAACGCGGCCTTGCTCGCCTGTACCGCTACCTCCTCGAGCGACATCACCTCAGTTGGCGCCGCGCGCTTTGCTCGAACCTCGCTCCGCACAGATTCGTCAGCCTCCCTATCCATGCTGAGCGCACCAGACTCCGGCACAGACACGGTAGCCGGCGTATCCATCGCCGGCGCTGCGAGCCAGCTCACACCGTATTGCGGTTCGAGCTGTGGGTAGATCGCAATGCGCAGCTGGCTTGCAATGAAAGGTACGAGCGCCAGCACCAGTACTACGGCGCTCACGGCCTGGTAGGCGCGCACGGACTGTCGCAGCCGGCCCGCCGGGGCGACCCGCAGCAGGGCGATCGCGACGAGCAAATTGAGCCACAGCCATGCCGGTGCGTCGAGTTCATGAAAGCTGAGCACGAGCGCGGACAGCGCGATGATCCCGGCCGTGCGGCCGAACAGGCGCCAAGCGGCAATCGTGATGATCAGCACGAGAAAAAAGTCCAGCAGCTGCCAGCGGCTGACCCAGCTTCCAGGCGCATTGTCGGCGCCAAAGGCGGCCAGCAGTTTGTGACCTGGCGGCAAATGTAACACGGTCGACACGTTCGCGAATCGTGCATCCCAGCCGGTGACCGGCATCGGCTCGCGTGTGTCGGCGCGTCCGATCGCGCCAAGATCGACTGTATTACGGCGCAGTTCGACGCCAGTCTGACCTTCCTGCTGTCCATTTGTGATCAGCAGGTTCTCTCCGCCTTCGGTCGCGCTCAGCAGGGCAAACGGGGCCATCATGTCGAGACGCCAGCCTGTGCGCATTGCACCACCGACCTCATCGCTTACCACGAACCCGTCACCGCTGAAGTCCAGCCACATGCCACGCCGCAGGTACAGATCATTGTCCGCCGCGACGATGCCGCGGCTGCGCTCCGTGATCTGCAGTGTCTGTCCCGCCTCGATGCGGAATGCGGGCAGTTGCTGCCAGTCCCCGGGCACCTGCACCTGCTGCGGATCGACCGGTGGCAGCCCCTCTGCCGCGGTTACGCGCAGGCGGTCATTGGATCGGTAGCTCCAGATTTCGCTGTCCGGCAGGTTGACTTCGGATGCCAGCAGCGTCACAGCATTGAGCACATCGGGCCCGCGCGCCGTCAATGAAATCAGCCACTGGCCGGGTCGAACCTGCACGCGCAGCTTGCCGTCGGGCTCGAGCCGCGCGGCAAGCTCGCTGTCGATTGAAAGCGGGACGAACCCATCCGGCAATATCGGCCCAAACAACTCCTCGCGAACGCCGCCGGACACGTTGATACGTATGCTCGTCGTGAGACGGGTCGGCACATCGTCTGCGACGAGCCGATAGACATCCGCCGCTATGGAATCGCGGGACTCGACATCGGGTTTTCTTTCGCCGAGAAACACGCCGCCGCCCGTGAACTCCGGCCGCGCGACCAGGTTGCCGTTGATGGACAAGCTAACGAGTCCGCTTTGAACGGGAATCCGCAGCACCCCCGGGCGTTCGTCCCATTCGATACTGCCTGCCAGCCGGTAGCTTCCCGGGCCCACGAATATGCTCGGCACCCCGTCATGAAGGACGACCTCGACTGCACGACCGTTCGACGTTACGCGGTGCGGCCAGTAGGAAACATCGCCGGGCAGTGGCACCCACTGTTCATCTGTGTAGACGGTCCATGCCTGAGTGAACCGTGCCGAACCCGAATCAACCTCGAGCTCGAGCGAGCCGGGCCACGCACAGACATACTCGGCTTCGCTGGTGGCACCGCGATTAAAAAAGAACGGGCAGTCGCGGTATTCCTGGCCATCGAGCACCCACTCCTGCCAACCCTGCAGCTGCTCCGGTACATAGGTGTCTGCAGCCTGGACTGCAACGGGTGACAAAAACGTGATTAGAACCAGTCTGAGTAATCTGGACATTGAGCCTCCCCAGCCTTTTGGCATCCAACACTATACTGTAAACGCGGCTTTGCTCCGCTCCGGGTCGATCACGTGCTCAGTAGTGTGGCGGTCGCTCGTCCTGCGACCCGTCACCGGGGAGCGCCGCGCCGATGGCGCGAACTCTGTCGACCAGTGCGCCATATATCTCCTCGAGTTTCATGATTTGGGCCTGTTGATCGGTGATGACACCGTTTAGTTCAATCAACAGCTGCTCCTGGTGCGCCAGTTTCGATTCGATGTTGACCAGTCTTTCCTCGCTCATGATAGCCTCTCGTTTCCAAGATTTTGGTCAGACCGCGTCTTAGCAATTGCGTATCAGGTGCAGTCTGATCCCAATGATCGCCTGCCAAGCGTGCTCCTACAATAAACTTATGTCATTACTGCGATTCGATGAAGTCACCCTGGAATTCGGCGATCAAAAGATCCTGACCGAGGCCGAACTCGCAATCGAGCCCGGCGAGCGTATCTGTCTTATCGGCCGCAATGGCGCCGGGAAATCGACAACGCTGAAGCTAATCATGGGCTCGATCGAAGCCGATCGCGGCGAGATCGTGCGCGGCGCCAGTCTGGTCGTCAGCCAACTCGAGCAAACGCTGCCCGAGGCACTCGACCAGCCGGTTCACGATGTCGTGCGCGGCGGCCTGACGGAGATTGAAAGACTACTTGCAACTTACAAGGAACAGTCGAAACTCGGGCTCGACAAACACGGACTCAAAAAACTCGAGGCGCTGCACGCCAAGATCGATGCGCACGATGGCTGGCACATCGAGCAACGTGTCGAGGAAACCATCACGGATCTGGACCTCCCGGCAGAAAAGAAAATGAACGACCTTTCGGGCGGTTGGCGGCGGCGTGTCGCCCTCGCCCGGGCGCTCGTGCAAAAGCCGGACCTGCTGCTGCTCGATGAGCCTACCAACCATCTCGACATTGCGACGATCAAATGGCTGGAAGACAAAGTCTATTCATACCCGGGCGCCGTATTGTTCATCACGCACGACCGTTCATTCCTGCAGCGACTGGCCACGCGCATCGTCGAGATTGACCGTGGCAAGCTGACGAGCTGGCCAGGCAACTTCAAGAACTACCTGGTTCGCAAGGAGAAAGCGCTCGAGGACGAACAATCTGCGAATGCAAAGTTCGACAAGAAACTCGGGCAAGAAGAAGAATGGATTCGTCAGGGCATCAAGGCGCGACGTACGCGCAACGAAGGGCGTGCGCGCGCGCTGGTCGAAATGCGCGAAAAACGCGCCGAGCGAGTCAAGCCCGATGGACAGGCACGCATCTATATCGAAGAGGCTGAGCAGTCAGGGCGCAAAGTTATTCGTGCGCGAAATATCAGTTATCGCTACGGTGATGAGCCATTGATCGATGACTTCTCGATAAAGATCATGCGTGGCGATCGCATTGGTTTGATTGGCAATAATGGTGTCGGCAAGACCACACTTCTGCGTCTGCTTTTGGGTGAACTGGAGCCGCAATCGGGGACTGTGAAACACGGCACGAATCTGGAAGTCGGCTATTTTGATCAGCTGCGACAGACGCTCGATCTCGAAAAGTCTGTGGCGTACAACGTTGGCGATGGCCGTACGCACATCAGGCTGAACGGCAAGGACCGCCACGTCATCGGCTATCTCAAGGGATTTCTGTTCGGCCCGAAGCGCGCGATGATGCCCGTCAAGGCGCTGTCCGGTGGCGAGCGCAATCGCGTGATCCTTGCGAAGCTGTTTACGCGACCGGCAAACCTGCTCGTCCTCGACGAGCCGACCAACGATCTCGACATCGAGACCCTCGAAGTCCTCGAACAGAAATTGTGCGAATTCAAGGGCACGCTGATCGTCGTCAGTCATGACCGTGAGTTTCTGGATAACGTCGTGACGAGCACGATCGTGTTTGAAAAAGACGGTCGGATCCAGGAGTACGTCGGCGGCTATAGCGACTGGCTGCGCCAGGGTCACCAGCTTGCCGAAATCGACAGCCCCTACCAGGCGTTTTCGCGCAAGCGGGCAGAAGCCGAGCGCCGCCGGCAAAGAAGACCCACCAAGCTCAGCTATAAAGACCAGCGGGAACTCGACCAACTGCCGGCCGAAATCGAAGCCATCGAGACCTCGATTGCGGCGCTGCAGCAGGCTGTATCAGACCCCGGGTTTTTTTCGCAGGATCACAAAATCGTTCAGGAGCGCCTGCAGGAACTGGCTGACAACGAAGCGCTGCTCGAGCAGCGCATGGCGCGTTGGAGCGACCTCGAAAACCTGCAAATACAGTTCAACTCATAACAATTGCAGCAGTAACGCGACGATGCATAGCCAACTGACCGCAAAACTCAGTGTGCGCACCCAGGGAATGCCGGCACCGTAGACGATGCAGTGAACAACCCGGGCCCAGAAATAGACCTGGCATGCCAGCACCGTGGTCTCAGTGCTGATGTCGACTGCATTCAGCATCAGAACCAGTGACGCAAATACGACAAGATTTTCGACGGCGTTATAGTGCGCTGCTTTCAATCGGGCTGCCCATGGTGACAGCGGCTTCGGGTTTTCGGGATAACCTACCGCGTCGACCAGGCCGCGCACCGCGATTTGATTGAGAATGTACGGCACCCAAAGCACTGAAGTCAGCGCAACCACCCAGGTCAAGCTTGTCAGTTCACTCGTCATTTTCTTCTCCTTCTTGTTTTGACCACGATTGCGATCTCTTGATCAGGTAATAGCAGACGTCAGCATGAGGCATGTCGTCCGGGTAGTCACTGACCACGAATCCCATCGACTTGTAGCATTCGTAAGCCGGCATGTTATCGCGAAATACGAAAAGCGAAAATTCATCACCCGGGACCCGCGATTGACCAGCAGTCATCAGCATGTTGATCAGGCGTTTACCGATGCCTTCGCCGCGCATGGTCGGTTTCACGACCAGACGCGCAAGGTGAACCCGGCCGTCGCGATCGTACAACTGGCCAAATGCTGCTAACATCGCCGACGGATCGCGCAGGCTAAAAGACTCCAGCCGACCCCAATAAATGTCTTCGAAAAACGTGCTGCGTGTGAACGGGTGACGAAACGACGGCCCGCCCCAGATCATTACGGCATCGGCCTCGGGGAACCAGGTCATCAACTCATCTACGTCGGCTGTCGTCGATTCCTCAAGCAACCAGCCGTCGTCGCTGCGTATTTCCGAGATCATGCGCGCGCTACTTTCCCGGCATCGTCTCCGCAAAGTAGCGATCGAAAGCACGGTGTACGGTCTCGGGAGAAATTCCGATTGCCTCGACCGCCTCGTTGAATTTTTCCATCTCGGCCACCTGGCGCCGGCCGTTCGCTGCCATGACCTTAAGCGCCATGACTGCAATGTCCTCCTTGTCGGCGTCTGAGAGTGTCGGAGCGAGGTCCGCAAGTACCTGACGTAGCTCGGGTTTCTCTGCCATTTCGCTAATGGCACGAGTCAGGAGTTCGAGAGACTCGGCGCCGTGCAGCTTAAAGTGCTCTTCGATCAGGTCGATCATTTTCGCCGACTCTTCCGGCTCTATCGTGCCGCTGCCCTGGGCGACGAAAATCAGCATGGCCGCCACAAGAAACTGGGCGTCATACGTCTCGGTACCATCGTTCGTCTCCACGACGAGCGTTGTTCCTTCGAGATGTTTGGAAACGATAGCCTTACTCATCCTGCAGTCACTTCACGTTGTACCGTTTGCACATGACTTTCACCGATTGCTCGATGAGTTTCTCGAGCACGGTCTCGTCAACATCGTCGAGCTTGTTGAGATAGAGACACGACTTGCCGGTCCTGAATTTGCCGAGCTTTTGCATCAGCGCCGGAAACTCCTTGAATCCTGGCATTATGTAGACAACCAGATTCTGCTTTCGCGGTGAAAATCCCACAAGAATCCAGTCCCCCTCACGGCCGCTCGCATACTTGTAATGATAAGTGCCGAATCCGACGATGCTCGTGCCCCACAGCTTGGCGCGCCTGCCAGTCGCCTTGCGCATCATCGCAGCGACTTTTTTTGCTTCAGCACGCCGCTGCGGATTCTCGATGGCGTTCAGGCATTGCGCCACACTAGTTTTGGTTTGTCGCGTCTTGCTCTCGACCATACGAGACCCCTTCAGTCCGTCGCCGCCCATGATACTCCTGACCCTGGCGTTTTACCTCAATGTGAGGTTCCGAATAATCGGTCCCCTGCATCACCGAGGCCGGGAACAATGTACTTTCGCTCGTCGAGTTCCTGATCGATCGAGGCTGTGTAGACCGGCACGTCCGGGTGTGCTGCCTCAACGAGTGACAGACCCTCCTGGCAGGTCACGATACAGATAACAACGATCTGTCCGGCGCCCGCCGCCTTCAGCTTGTCGATCGTTGCGATGGTCGAACCCCCCGTCGCGAGCATTGGATCGATAATTATGCAGGTACCACCGTGCGTCTGTGGCGGGAACCGCTCGTAGTAGCTGACAGCCTGTTTGGTCTTCTCATCGCGATACAGGCCGACGAATCCAACCCGCGCTGTAGGCACGAGTTCCAGGATACCTTCGAGCATACCGATCCCTGCACGCAATATCGGCACAACGACAATGTCGGTATCGATTTTGCGGCACGATGCCATCGCAAGAGGCGTCTGCACCTCGACCTCTTTCATTTTGATATTTTTCAGCGCCTCATAGCACAGGAACTTCGTGATCTCTGTGGAGAGTTCGCGAAAGCGTTTGTGCCCCGTCTCAACGTCGCGGATGATGGCGAGCTTATGCTGCACGCATGGATGATTGATTTGTTCGTGCATGTATTTTGCTCCGTTGACATTTTTCGCTATTCGGTTGCCGACCAAATCGCAAACTCGGTGCCCGCCGGGTCAACAAAATGAAACCGCCTGCCACCGGGAAACTCGAAGATATCCCGACTGACAGTCGCGCCGAGTTTCTTGACGCGCTCGACATCGCGTTCGAGATTGTCGCTGTAGAAAACGAGCAAGATGCCGGTCGCCGGAGCCGGGACTTCCGACCGGCGCAGTCCACCGTCCAGGCGGCCGTCCCTAAAACTCGAGTAGTCCGGGCCCCAGTCCTGAAACGTCCAGCCGAACATTCCGCTCAAAAAGTCCTGCGCTTTTTTGATATCCGTGACCGGAACCTCGACATAATCGATGCGCCCTTCTTTGTGCATGTTTTTTACCTCGCTACGGCGTCTTTAGCCGCATTATCGGGCGTTCGGCATCGATAACGACGACGCCGAATTCACCACTGATTTCATTACGCCCATCCGCCAGGCGTCGGAAGCCCTTGATCGCGCCGAGGCCGAGTTCTCGCGCAGCGGCGGTCGGTTCCGCTGCATCGGGCGCCCTGTCCGATATGACGCTCTCGCAGTAGGGAAATTCGATCACGGCTGGTCTGATGCATGCTTTTTGCGCCGGCCGCGGTTTTTCGTAAAACGGATGTTCGGGCGTCAGGAACAGATCGATATCGATTATCAGCGTCTCGGACGCCACCTCCCAGGACAGAACGAACGATCGCGACAGATCGACCGCGGCAAATTCCCGCAGCTTGCGCCAATCGGTTGAATCATTTGTTGTCGTCATGCATCAGGCATCGCGAAGGGGCTGTTCTCGGTTCTCGGTGCCTTGACCCGGCGTTACGAACAACATCGCTGTCGGCACGTTCACCTTTGCCGTGTGCCAGGTGCCCTGCGGGATGATGACGAACGACCCGGGATCGGTGAGATGCACAGTCTCGTCGCCATCGGGTTTCGCGAGAATCATCTCGGCGGCGCCCGACAACAGACAGACAAATTCGTCACCGTGCGGATGAACCTCCCAGCTCGGCCAGTCATCGTCAAACGAAAAACTGGAAATCAGACTGCTACCAGCGAAATCGCCAAATCGCTCATCGATTTCCGCCCAGAGATTATCCGTAACCGCGACCGGTTCCGCGCTGAACGCCTTGTCGACAACGACAAACGTGGACGCAATGTTCATCGGTTTATTCATGTAGGGCTGACCGCGTGGCCAATTGCCTTGAGAAAACCCGCTTTATCGGCCGGTGATATCATTATGCGTCGATTCTTGCCATAACGAATACGCAAGCGATCCAGCGAAAGTGCTGGCGACGACAGCGGGCTTTTCGTCGCCTCGACAGAGCTTATCTGCTCAATCGGGACGTTCCAGCGAATCGGTCCCGCGACAACGATCAACTTGCCGCGATCCACAACGTAGTAGGTACCAAGCGTCAGCCAGACGATCAGCGCAGCGATAGCTGTGCCCAAAAGAATCATGGCAGTAGTCACGAGCGGGTCGCTGGCCTGAAGTGCCGCAGATCCTATCGCGAAAACCTCTGCAACAATCACGATAACCAATAAGACAATGATCCAGCGATCGACCTTCGATTTGAACCTCTTTGCTGCCATAGGGCTGTCTCAGGAATCAACCAAACGTATTTCTGACCCACACGCCGATCAGATGCGAAAACACGACGACGAGAACCGCGATCGTGAGATGCTCGGCGATGATCATGATTGGCGACGCCTTTTGTGTACGCGCCAAAAAGTAGCTCAGCACGATAATCACCAGCATGCCCCAAGCCAGCGACGCTATGACGGCCTGATCGAGCGGCAGAAGCAAGAGCGGCACTGCGAAGCTCAGCGCGAAAATGAATTTGTTGAGAAATGTCGAAATTGTCGCGGACCAGATGTGATGTGCCGTCGCGTCCGGATTTGCTTCCTCCGCAAGGTGAATGCCGAGCGCGTCGGACATTGCGTCAGCGACGGCGATCACAAATATCCCTCCGAGCACCGCGGCGACTGAGTGCGTACCTGCATTCAGCCCGGTAATCAGGCCGATCGTCGTGATCACGCCTGACGTCGCGCCGAAAAACAGGCCTGTTCGGGCACCATCGTTTTTGAAGAACTCCATCCTGATCTCTCTAGTCACTCAACTGCATGCCATAGACGCAGACCTCGCCATCATCATCAGGCATGTTGTGCATTCTCTCAAACCTCAGCCCCAATTTCCTGATCAGGCCGATGGACGCGCTGTTCTCAGGTGAGATAATGGCCACCAGACGCGGTACCTGCAGAACCGTGCGCGCATACTCCATGACCGCACACGAAGCCTCGTACGCATAGCCCTTGCCACAGTACTCGGGCAACAAAGCGTAACCAATATCCGGCTCATCGAGATTGTCGCGCCGGAACAAACCGCAGATTCCGATCGCCGTGTCATCATCTTTCAGCGCCATACGATAGGGCCCGAAGCCGTACGTCGCGTACAGCCGCAGCGCCCCTTTCGCCATTTCATCGCGAGCCTCGTCGAGAGTGCGGATGCCCCGGTCGCCAACGTGGCGAACGAAAGCTGGGTCGTTCCAGATGGCTAACATCAGGTCGGCATCGTCCAGCGTCAGCCAGCGCAACCGCAGGCGCTCGGTTTCGAGTCCGAATGACTTGCTCACGCGGGCATCAGTGCCAGAGACCCAGAATCACCGCATAGAGAACGAACTGTCCTGTGTGATAGCCGCCGTCTATGAACAGGGCGCTCATCGGCCGATCGGCAAACTGATAATTGATACCAAAGCTCGCACCCACAAACAGGATTCCAACGATCAGCCCCGTGTGCAACGCGACTCTGAAGTCCGGCGCTGGTCCGAGTATGTGCGCGAAAGCCAGCGCTGAAAGCAATGCAAACACGAAGCTTAGGCCGAATACGCGTGCCGGGTGGCCCTGGCTGGAATTCTCGTCCCGGCCCATGGCCTTGTTCCAGGGTTTCAGGAACAGCATCGGCGAGTACCAAAGCCCGCCAAGTAGAAAGCTCGACACGGCGGCCGCCACAGCGGCAATATAATTGATCTCCATCACCTTTCCCCTTTTGTTGGTTGTTATTAGCGCTACGGTTCGCCGTCGAAGAAGTCGACGAGTCCGGTTTCGAGGGAATACTCCGCGCCCACGATGATCAAACCTTCGTCACGTTCCAGGTCTTCGATAATCTCGGAGCCGTGACGCATTTGCTCCACCGATGCGCGAACGTTTGCGCGCACGGCCTGTTCAATCAGGGCGTCCGGATCGTCACCCAGGCCTTGCGCGAGCAGGGGCTCGACCGACGGCCTGACAAAATCAACGATCGAACGCAGGTTCGGCGAGCGATTCTCGGTTGGTTTCTGCAACTGCTGCATCGTCTCCTCGATGGCGCCGCACCTCGAGTGTCCGAGCACGACAACGAGGCGCGTGCCGAACTTGGTCGCCGCAAACTCCACGCTGCCGATTTGCGATGGGGCGACAATATTGCCGGCTACGCGGATAACGAACAGGTCGCCAAGGCCCTGGTCGAAGACGATTTCGGCCGGCACTCGCGAGTCCGAGCAGCCAAGAATGATCGCAAACGGCTCTTGACCATCAGCAAGCTCGGCGGGTCGGGTCTCGTCGCCGCCGGCGTCGGCTTGCATATTCGACGCGAATCGGCGATTCCCTTCCCGCAGGCGATCAAGTGCGTGTCGTGCTGAGATCATTGGTGCCCCCGATACGCTCGCTAGTTTACTCTGACAGCGAGGCTCTCTCGCAATTTATCGACAGTGTTCCAGCCATTCTGGCGGCGGTTCGGGTCCGGATCCGTCGCCGCCGTCACCTGTTCGATGCGTCGCGCGTAGGCGGCGGGAAATCCCAGCTCCTTGCAGCCAAGCAGGACGATTTCCCGGTACCAGTCAAAGGGTTCCAGAGCATTATCGACGTGCGAATCGGCGGCAATATAAGTCGCGCACTCACCCATTCCGGGAACCACGATACTCGCATCCACATAACCACACCCCACGCCCTCGATGCCGTCCAATATGTGCTTGTCGGCTGGGCTCATCTGATAGACAGCCACATAAACACCGCTGCTTCCCTTGAGAATACTGCACTTGCCCGAGGTGTCGGCGCTGCGTTTATGAAAGCGCAGCGACCAGCCCGGCAGATAGCCGGTGCCCACGAGCCGCGCCGATGCTGTGCGGGCCCTCAGCCGCCGGGGATGAAGGTTGGAGCCGTACGCTGCGTAATGAACTACGTCCACTCAGTACCCACCCGGACCGTCGCGTCCCTGTGCATAGACCTGCAGGCTGCAGAAGCGCGCCTTCAGGTAGCTCAATGCACCGACCGGAAAAGGCAGCCACACGATTGCCGCGTAGAGGCCCGACTGCAGAAATACCATTCCCGTCGTGATAACGGTGGCGATCAGAATCAGCGCATTAACGATGGCCGCAGGGACCGTGCTGATGCCGACCAGGCTCTTACAGTTGGGACACCGGTATCGAGCAAAGAGAACCGAGGCGACAGGCACAGTGATTGCAGAACATTTTGGGCAGGGTCTTTGCAACGTCGCTACCTGCTCCGGCCGGCAGCCTAACCGAGACTGCGAATGCCGATTACGTCGCGAATCTCGCGAACATACGGCACGGCAATCTCGCGCGCTCGCTTTGCGCCCTTTCTTAGTTCGGTCTCGACAATGGCAGGGTCGGCGATCAGCTTTTCATACTCGTTGCGGGCCGGTTTGACGTGATCGTTGATGTACTCGAACAACAACTGCTTCATCTCACCCCATGCCATACCCTCGGCGTAGCGTTTGGCTATCTCCGCCGTTTCGTCTTCTGTCGCAAATGCCTTGTACATATCGAACAACGTGCTGTCGTGAGTGTCTTTTGGTTCACCGGGTTCGAGGCTGTTCGTCTTGACCTTCATGATCAGTTTCCGCAGTTGTTTCTCATTTGCGAACAACGGGATCGTGTTGTTGTAACTCTTCGACATCTTGCGGCCATCGAGTCCCTTCAACACGGCGGTGTTTTCGCCGATCACAGCCTCGGGCAGCACAAAGGTCTCACCGTAGTGATGATTGAAGCGCTGCGCGATGTCGCGCGCCATCTCGACATGCTGCTTTTGATCCTGACCGACCGGCACTTTGGTGGACTTGAACATCAGAATGTCAGCTGCCATCAGAATCGGATAGCTGTATAGCGCCATCGTGATGCCTTTGTCCGGATCCTTGTTGCCATTCTCCTCGTTGGCGGCAACCGCCGCTTTGTAAGAGTGCGCCCGATTCATCAGCCCTTTGGCGGTCATGCCCGTCAGGATCCAGGTCAGCTCGAGAATTTCAGGGATGTCCGACTGCCGATAAAAATAGGCGTGCTCCGTGTCGAGACCGAGCGCAAGCCAGGCGGCGGCGATCTCGAGCGTCGAACGGACGATCTTGTCCGGGTCCTCGTTTTTCGCCAGCGAATGATAGTCAGCAAGGAAATAGAAGTGCTTCGTACTCGGGTCTTTGCTTGCGGCAATGCCGGGTCTGATCGCACCGACATAATTGCCGATGTGCGGAGTGCCCGTCGTCGTTATGCCGGTGAGATACGTTTCCTGACTCATATTCGTTTAGTAGCCCGCCACTTGTCCGTCTTTACGCGCTTCCGAGGCACCATAGTACACGCCATGTTTGTCGTCCCGCATAATCGCCTGATAGCCTCCAAACGAGCCATCGCTTGGTCCTAGCGCATGGCCCAGCGCCTCGAGTACCTCGCGCGTTGCCTGGCTGAACTGCCGCTCGAGGTGTACGATTCCGCCGTCTGTCATGACCTCGCCCGTGGGCTCTGACGACCCTTTGTGATTGACCCGGGCAGCATCCCCAGCCTCCTGCAGGTTCATGCCAAAGTCCAGTATGTTGATGATGATCTGTGCGTGCCCCTGCGGCTGCATGTCACCGCCCATCACCCCGAAGCTGATCAGTGGCTTGCCGTCTTGCATGACAAACGCCGGGATGATTGTATGAAACGGCCGCTTGCCAGGCTCGAGGACGTTGGCATGGCCCTCTTCGAGCGAGAAAAGCTCCGCGCGGTCCTGCAAGACGAAGCCAAGATCGCCGGGCGTCATGCCCGACCCCATGCCGCGGTAGTTGCTCTGAATCAGCGAAATCATGTTGCCATCGCTGTCGGCGACGGTCAGATAGACCGTATCGCCGTGGCGGAGCTTCGCGTCACCGGCTTTGTATGACCTCATAGCCCTGTCCGACGAGATCAACTTGCGTCGCTCGGCCGCGTACTCTTTCGAAATGAGCCGGTCGAACGGAACGTCGACAAAATCCATGTCCGCGTAGTAACGCGCCCGGTCCTCGAACGCGAGTTTTTTGGCCTCGACCAACGTGTGCACGTACTCTGGGCTGCCGAAACCCATCGACTTAATGTCGTAGCCTTCGAGTATGTTAAGGATCTGCAGCGCGGCGATGCCCTGCCCGTTGGGTGGCAACTCGTATACGTCCCAGTCGCGGTAGTTCGTTGAGACGGGCGTCACCCACTCCGATTCATGTGACGCCATATCCGCGTAACGCAGCAGGCCGCCCTGTTCGGTCATGTAGGCATCGATGCGCCGCGCGATGTCGCCTTGGTAGAATTCGTCCCGCCCTCCCTTGGCAATCGCTTCCAACGTGTCGCCGAGTCGCGGATTCCTGAACATCTCGCCCTTCGCGGGCATACGGCCGTTTGGCATGTACGTATCGGCAAAGCCCGGATAATCGCGAAGATTATTCGCCTCACGTTCCAGCGCGGCCGCAATGACCTCTGAAACAGGAAAGCCGTCTCGCGCATACGCGATCGTCGGCGCGAGAACGTCGGGCACAGACAGGCGCCCGTAGCGCCCGTGCAGTTCGAACCAGCCATCAACGGCGCCTGGCACACTCGCGGGAAGCGGTCCATACGGCGGAATTCTGTCGATGCCGCGCTCCCGGAAATACTCGAGCGTCATCAGCGCCGGTGCACGGCCGGAGGCGTTGAGCCCGACGAGTTCCTGCCTATCCGCGTCCCAGACGATGGCGAACAGATCGCCGCCGATGCCGTTGCCAGTGGGCTCCATCAAACCAAGCGCCGCGTTGGCGGCGATCGCTGCATCAACGGCGTGCCCGCCCGCCTTGAGAATGTCGAGGGCTATTTGTGTAGCCAGCGGCTGGCTGGTCGCGGCCATGCCGTGCGGCGCGATGACCTCGGATCGCGACGCGAACGGTTTGCCTGTTATGCGGTCATAGCCGGGTTCCGCTTGCGCCACCGCCGTGCCTCCAGTGATTGTTAATGCAAGGCCTATGCACCATGCTCGCCGTGTCCGCATAGCCTTCGGGTTCCTGGGCAAGGGCGCCCATAATGCCTAGATTGCCGGTCGATTGAAACACGGTATCATGCCGTGCATGAGCGACGACTATTCTGACAAGAACCCAAGTCTCGGAATCCATTATCCGGCACATATTCAGGAACTTAGCGCGCGCCATGACCGTGCGCTCGCAAGCTCGGGCGCCTCTCATGTCGTCATCTTTTCGGGATGCCCGAAAGTCGCGTTTCTCGACGACTTTCAGTATCCGTTCAAACCGAACGCGCATTTTCTTGGCTGGGCGCCGCTCACGAATCTGCCGCTGTCCTACATTGTGTACTCGCCGGGAGAAGCACCACGGATAATTTATTATCTGCCGCACGATTACTGGCACCCGGTACCGGGCCAGCCTGACGGCTACTGGACCGGTTCATTCGACATTCGCATTGTGCATTCGATCGAGGACGTTGGCGAGCACCTACCGGACAATCGTGACCAATGCATTCTGATCGGCGAGATCGACGACCCGGCGCACGCATTCGGTATTGAACGCATCAACCCGACATCCGCGATCAATATTTTGCATTACGCGCGTGGCGTAAAGACCGACTACGAAGTAGCGTGCATGCGGCTCGCGTCACGCCGCGGTGCCCGCGGTCATGTCGCGGCGGAAGCTGCGTTTCGCGATGGGCTCACCGAGTTCGAGATTCATCAGGCCTACTGTCAGGCTGTAAGCCAGGCGGACAATGAACTGCCCTACAGCAATATAATCGCACTGAACGCTCACGGCGCGATATTGCACTATACCGACCTCGACAGGCAGCCTCCCGAGGAAACGCGCTCGTTCCTGATCGATGCCGGCGCCCAGGTACATGGGTACGCATCCGATATTACGCGCACCTACTCTTTCAATGACATGCGTTTCGCTGCACTGGTCGAGCGCATGGACACCACGCAGCTCGAAATAGTCTCCAAAGTTCGCGCGGGCGTCGACTACCGCGAACTTCACGTCGACGCGCATCGCATGTTAGCCGGAGTGCTAGTCGATGCGGGGCTTGCCACGGGTGATCCTGACACGCTGCTCGAAACCGGTGTGACCAGCGCATTTTTCCCTCATGGTCTGGGCCACCTGCTCGGCGTGCAGGTGCATGATGCCGGCGGATTCATGGAAAACGAAGCGGGCTTGATGATCGACCCACCCAGCGGTCATCCATTCCTGAGGCTCACGCGTGTACTCAAGGAAAACATGGTGCTTACGATCGAGCCCGGTATCTATGCGATTGACATGTTGCTCGAGAATCTTCGGGGCACACCGGCGGAGCACCATGTTATCTGGGACGGCGTGGACTGGTTGCGACCATTCGGCGGCATTCGCATCGAGGATGATGTGCGAGTCATGGCTGACGGCTGCGAAAACCTTACTCGCGACGCTTTCGCGGCAGTGCACTGACCCGAGGACGGCCCAAAAACAGGTTCTTCGTGCATCTGTAGCACTCGACCACGATCACTGAAAATGCGATTCGCGCCGAGTTGGCGCGGGCGTCTCGAGCAGTTGGTCTATCTTGGTGCGCGCAGCTATTCGATCGGTTACCAGCAGCAAAAAATCGTTTATTGTTCAACGAGTTAATTGTCTTCAGCTCAGATCGCAATTTCAGCTGGCGCGATGCATGCAGTTGTCCATCACGCCACTGAGTAGCCGAAAACTCTCACTGCGCGGTCTGCGCAACTTTTCGCAGCGCGGGCCTGTCGCAACTACAAGGCTTTCGCACTGTCTATCCGCCGCGTGTTTCGAGCTCTTGTGGGCGAGAACGACCTGCAGTGAGCACTCGAGCGGCCCGTCAATCCCCCCCGGTTAGCGGGCCGCCTCCTTGCTCATTGTCGTTTGCTTTGGCCTGTGCTTTTAGCCTTCGCTTCACGCTGGCACCTCGGCGCTCGAACACAGGCAGCAAAAAGCGCCCCAACCAGGGCATCAGGTACATCACTGTCGTAATGGCTCCGCTAATTGGTGGCATCGATCGCTCTCGCCGATTATTGCCGCACAGGTCCAGAATCACCTGCGCCACTTCTTCCGGTGTGCTCATCGGCTGCGAAAATGTAATGTCCGATGTCCGATCGATATCCGCCAGAATGAATCCCGTCGAGACCGGTCCCGGAGACACAACGGCGAGCTTGATGCCGCTGCCCCTGAGTTCCTCGTACAGGGAATAAGTAAACGCACGCAGTCCGTTCTTGCTCGCGGAATATGCGGCGCTCTGCGGAACGTATGTGCGGCCCGCGAGCGACCCGACATTGATAATCGCGCCGCCACCAGCGTCCCGAAGATACGGCAGCGCGATGCGACTGAGCATTATCGGCGCCCTCAGATTCACGTCGATCATCCTGGCAAGATCAGCGGCGTCTACAGATTCAACGGGACCGCGTTTATGGAATCCAGCATTGTTTATGAGGATATCGATTCGCCCGAACTCGAATTCGGACTTTTTGAATACGTCCACGCATGCCTCGCGGTCCGACACATCCATCACAAAGATCTCGACCCGCGTCTTGTCGCGAAGCTCTTGGGCCATGGACTCGAGGTTTCGTTTATTGCGCGCCACAAGCATCAGGTTTGCGCCGGCAACAGCAAACATCCGCGCGGTCGCGGCACCAACGCCCTTGGACCCGCCGGTGATAATCACCGTCTTATCTTTAAAGATCATGGCCGGAGTTTAGCAGGGCTGGCGCCCGTACGAGAATTCAGAACCCGAAGTAGCCCTTGATCTTCTTCCAGAGCGAGGGTTCCCAGCCGTACACGTCCAGCATTTCGGGATCGAGCTTGGCGACCGGCATTGTCGTGTCGGGCTTGAGCGCCTCATTCGCTGCCAGATCTTCGGGACGCAATTCGAGCTCGCCTTCGTCAGCTTCGGTAAGGCCGTCGACCGCCAGACTCAGGTAAGGCAATACCGTATCGTCGACAATGTCGTCTAAAAAAACGGCGTCCGGGTCGAAGGTTTCCTTCGACAGGATGACGCAATCATCAAAGGCTTTGTCGTTGCTGATGGCTTTGTTCCCGCTACCGAGTCTGCACAGGTTAGTCCGGATCGCCAGCCCAAGCTGTGAGCGGACTCACAAGACCAAGGATCCATATTAATCATTTAGAAACAGCAAGTTATGGAACGTTTCTTCGTGGAAAACGCGATTTTGACCCTGTGCGGGTTGTGTGATCGAAGCGCGCCAAAAAAAGCCGGGCATTGCCCGGCATTTTCTTGGTTGTTGGAGTCTGCCATGGGGGCGATCGCGTTCAACAGCGGCAATCAAGACTCAGCCGTGACCTCCGCCTCCGGCGCCTGGTCCGTCAGCATCACGATCGCCATCGGCGCCGAATCGCCAGGGCGCGGGCCGGTCTTGAGAATGCGCAAGTAGCCGCCTGGTCTGTCCTTGAAACGCGGCCCGAGATCCGAGAACAACTTGCCAACCACTTCTTTGTCACGCAGGCGATCGAAGGCCAGGCGACGATTCGCCACGCTGTCTTCTTTGGCAAGAGTGATCAGTGGCTCGACGACGCGGCGCAGTTCCTTGGCTTTGGGTAACGTCGTCTTGATCGTTTCATGCTTCAACATCGATGCCGCCATGTTACGAAACATGGCCTTACGATGAGAGCTGTTGCGACCCAATCGACGCCCAGATTTTTTATGACGCATTGTTCTTACCTATAGGTACTGGGGTTCGGGGCTCTTGTCTAGACAAGAGCCCCGAACCCGGTGTGTTCTTACGCTGTCATTCCGAGTTCGTGCTCCGGACGCAGGCTTGCCGGTGGCCAGTTCTCGAGGCGCATGCCCAATCCAAGGCCGTGCCCCTCGAGGACTTCCTTGATCTCGGTAAGAGACTTCTTGCCCAGGTTCGGCGTCCGCAGAAGCTCCACCTCGGTACGTTGTACCAGATCACCGATGTACATGATGTTCTCTGCCTTCAGGCAGTTCGCCGACCGAACGGTAAGCTCGAGTTCATCCACCGGACGCAGCAGTATCGGGTCGACCTGGCTCTCGGCCTGAGCGCCAACGCCTTCTTCCTGGCCTTGCAGGTCAACGAATACCGACAGTTGATCCTTGAGGATGCTGCCAGCTCGACGAATAGCCTCTTCGGCATCGATCGTACCGTTCGTTTCGACTTCTATGATCAACTTGTCCAGATCGGTGCGCTGCTCAACGCGGGCCGCTTCGACGTTATACGTCACACGGTGCACCGGGCTGAACGAAGCGTCGAGCTGCAAACGACCGATTGGGCCTGACTGTTCCTCGAACACCGGGCGTTGCGTTGCCGGACGATAGCCACGACCACGCTCCACCTTGAGGATCATGTTGAGCTCGCCAAGCTGCGTAAGATTGGCGATAACAAGCTCCGGATTCATTATTTCGACGTCGTGATCCAGCTGAATGTCCGCACCGGTTACGGGGCCCGCACCCTTCTTCGAGATACGAAGCTCGGCCGTGTCGCGCGTGTGCATGCGCACCGCCACCTGCTTGAGATTCAGGAGGATTTCGACGACGTCTTCCTGAACGCCCTCGATGCTCGTGTACTCGTGCAGCACACCTTCGATCTCTGCTTCGGTGATTGCAGCACCGGGCATGGATGAAAGCAAAATACGGCGCAGTGCGTTGCCGAGTGTATGGCCGAAGCCACGCTCAAACGGCTCAATAACAACTTTGGCCAACAGATCGTTCACCGGTGTGACTTTAACGACACGCGGTTTCAGAAATTCATGTACAGATTCGTGCATGGGAAAAATCCCTCCTGACTACTTGGAGTACAACTCGACGACAAGGTTTTCGTTAATATCGGGAAGAACATCTTCACGATCCGGTAAGGCTTTCAATACACCTGCCATCTTCTTCGTGTCGACCTCTACCCAATCGGGAAGGCCGACCTGCCCCGCAATTTCCATCGCACTTTGAATACGCAGTTGCTTACGGGCCTTTTCACGAATGCCTATTGAATCGCCTGCACTTACCTGTGCAGACGGAATATTGATGAGCTTGCCGTTCACCTCGATGCTCTTGTGGCTGACCAGCTGGCGCGCTTCGGCACGCGTCGCAGCAAAGCCCATCCGATAAACGACGTTGTCCAGACGACCTTCGAGGAGACGCAGCAGGTTCTCGCCGGTGGAGCCTTTCAGCTGCGCAGCACGCTTGTAATAATTGCGAAACTGACGTTCCAGCACTCCATACATGCGGCGCAGTTTCTGCTTCTCGCGAAGCTGCATACCGTAGTCCGACAAACGCGGCCGACGCTGCGGCGCCCCGCCGGGCGGTACGTCGAGCTTGCACTTCGACTCGAGTGGTCTGACACCACTCTTTAGAAACAGATCCGTGCCTTCGCGGCGGGACAGTTTGCACTTTGGTCCTAAATATCTTGCCATTTGTGAGCCTCTATACCCGACGCTTCTTGGGCGGGCGACAGCCATTGTGAGGAATTGGTGTTACGTCCTCGATGTTTTGAATTTGAAAACCCAGCGCATTCAGGGCACGCACTGCGGATTCGCGCCCCGGGCCTGGCCCGCGGACACGCACATCCAGATTCTTGACCCCGAAATCCAGCGCCGAGCGACCGGCCTTTTCCGACGCAACCTGCGCAGCAAAGGGAGTCGACTTGCGTGAACCACGGAACCCGCAGCCGCCTGCGGTCGCCCACGACAGAGCGTTACCCTGGCGGTCGGTAATCGTAATGATCGTGTTGTTGAAGGACGCATGGATGTGGGCGATCGCGTCGACCACATGCTTTTTGACCTTCTTTTTCTTTGGTTCTGCCATGTTAATTTGCGCTCTTTTTGTGTTCGGTTAGCTACTTGTGCAAGTAGCCAAGTCAAACAGTGCTAATTACCTTTTGATTGGACGTCTCGGACCCTTCCGGGTACGAGCATTCGTTCGCGTACGTTGGCCGCGCAGCGGCAAACCGCGCCTGTGACGGATACCGCGGTAACAACCGAGATCCATCAGGCGTTTGATGTTCATCGAAATATCGCGGCGCAGATCGCCCTCGACCTCGAAATTTGCGATGGCCGTACGCAGCTTCGCGACCTCGGGCTCGGCAAGATCCTTCGTCGGCGTCGACGGTTCAATGCCGGCGGCGGCGCAGATCTGCTTCGCGCGAGCACTGCCAATACCGTAAATCGACGTGAGCGAGATTACGATGTGCTTGTTCAGCGGTATGTTTATGCCTGCTATACGTGCCACTCTATTTCCTCATTTTGGGCTTTGCCGCGCTTACGACGCCCTTATCGATTAACCCTGGCGCTGCTTGTGCCGTGCGTCGGTACAGATCACCCGCACAACTCCATTGCGACGAATGATTTTGCAGTTTCTGCAGATTTTCTTTACTGATGCTCTTACTTTCATGAGATCACTCCTCGTGCGCTGATCGAATCAGCGTACTTGTCCGCCTCTGCCGTAGTTGCGCAGATTGGCTTTCTGCATCATGCCCTCGTATTGATGGCTCATTGCGTGCGCCTGCATCTGCGACATGAAGTCCATCGTTACGACGACGAGAATAAGCAGTGACGTTCCGCCGAAGCTGAACGGCATGCTGGGGTAGAACATTCTTACCAGCTCCGGCAGGAGGCAGACTCCTGCGATGTAGATGGCTCCCCAGAACGTCAGTCGGGTCAACACCTTGTCAATGTAATCGGCCGTCTGCGCACCGGGCCGAATTCCCGGCACGAAAGCACCCGAGCGCTTGAGATTGTCCGCCGTGTCCTTCGAGTTAAACATCAGCGCGGTATAAAAGAAGCAGAAGAATATGATCATCGTTGCGTACAACAGCACGTACACCGGCTGACCTGGCCCGAGATTCGCACCGACCGTCTGCAGCGCCCTCTGTATCGCATTCGGCTCTGCCGCCTGACCGAAGAACTGCGCGATAGTCGCCGGAAACATCAGAATACTCGAAGCAAAGATCGGCGGAATTACGCCCGACATGTTGATCTTGAAGGGCAGATGCGTACTTTGCGCCTGGTACATTTTTCGTCCCTGCTGACGTCGGGCATAGTTCACAGTGATGCGACGCTGTGCGCGCTCCATGAAAACGACAAACACAATGGCTGCAACGCCACCGACAAGCATCAGGATAGCCGTTGCCGGTGACATCTCGCCATTGCGCACGAGCTCGGCGGTACCGGCAATTGCAGCGGGCAGCCCCGCAACGATGCCTGCGAGAATGATCATCGAGATACCGTTACCGATACCGCGTTCGGTGATCTGTTCCCCGAGCCACATCAGGAATACCGTGCCGGTGACGAGCGTGATGCATGCCGTGATCAGGAACGCCGGCCCGGGATTCACGACGAGGCCAGCCTGACCCTGCAGCCACGAGGCCGCAGCGACGGATTGGAAACTCGCGAGAGCGACAGTGCCATAACGTGTGTACTTCACTATCTGCCGACGGCCCTGCTCGCCCTCTTTTCTGAGCTGCTGCAGGCTGGGCAAGATGTGGCTCGCCATCTGCATGATGATTGACGAAGAGATGTAGGGCATGATGCCCATCGCAAATATGCCGAAGCGTGACAATGCGCCACCCGAGAACAGATTGACCATGCCGAGCAAGCCGCCAGCCTGCTGCTCAAAGAAGTCGGCCAGCGCAACCGGATCTACGCCAGGTACCGGAATGTAGGTGCCCGTACGGAAGACGATCAACGCGCCCACGAGAAACAAAAGACGAACTTTCAGTTCGCCCAGTTTGCTCGCCGCTTTCGCGAGGTCTGCCGGATTTTGTTGGGGCTTCTTTGCCACGTTCCTAGTCCTGAATGGTTCCGCCAGCTTTCTCGATGGCTTCGCGCGCACCTTTGGTTACAGCGATACCTTTTAGCGATACGGCTTTTTCGATCTTGCCGGACTTGATTACTTTGACTTTGGTCACAAAGGCCGGCACGAGGTTCGCTGCCTTCAAAACATCGATATCGACGACTTCTGCTGTCGGAATCTCAAGCTCGTGCAGGCGCAACTCCGCGGTCAGGCGAGCCATGCGGGAGTTGAATCCCACTTTCGGCAGGCGCCGCTGCAGCGGCATTTGCCCGCCCTCGAAGCCCACCTTGTGGTAGCCACCCGAACGTGCATGCTGGCCTTTCTGGCCACGACCACTGGTCTTTCCCTGGCCCGCCGAGTGACCTCGCCCGAGGCGCTTGCCGACCTTTTTCGCGCCCTTGCCGGGCGACAACTCATTAAGACGCATGTCAGACTTCCTCGACTGAGAGCAGATACGAAACGCGATTTATCATGCCGCGATTCTCAGGCGTATCGATAAGGGTCACGGTCTGGTGCATCTTGCGCAGACCCAGGCCTGCAACGCAGGCCTTGTGGCTTCTGAGCCGACCGTGCCTGCTCTTGACCAGCGTGACTTTTAACTCTTTTGCCTTCGCCATGATCTAAGTCTCTGTTTCTTCCTGGTTATGACCGCGGCTCAGGCCACGATCTCCTTCACTTTTTTGCCGCGCTTTGCTGCAATCGCCCGCGGCGAATGGATCTGGGACAGCGCCCTGATCGTCGCGCGAACAACGTTGATCGGATTACGCGAGCCGTAGCTCTTGGCCAGCACGTTGCGGACTCCCGCACATTCGAAAACGGCACGCATCGCGCCACCGGCGATAACGCCGGTACCTTCGGATGCCGGCTGCATATACACGTTAGTCGCGCCATGACGGCCCTTCTTCGCATACTGCAGTGTGTCGTGGTTAAGATTGACCGAAATCATGTTCTTGCGGGCGCTCTGCATCGCTTTCTGGATTGCGATTGGCACCTCGCGTGCCTTGCCATACCCAAAACCAACCTGGCCTTGCCCGTCACCAACAACCGTTAGTGCCGTGAAGCCAAACTGTCGGCCACCCTTAACAACCTTCGCCACACGATTGACCGCGACCAATTTCTCGATCAGGTCGTCGCCAGCTTGTGCTTGCTCGTTTCTTGCCATATTCGAATTCCGCAATTTTCCCTTAGAACTTCAGTCCAGCTTCACGAGCCGCGTCGGCCAATGCCTTGACGCGTCCGTGATAGCGAAAACCTGAACGATCGAATGCAACCGTATCGATGCCGGCCGCCTTAGCTTTCTCGGCAATTCGAGCACCGACGATTGCAGCCGCCTCGACGTTGCCGCCACTCTTGATGCCTTTACGCACTTCAGATTCGAGCGTCGATGCTGACGCGAGAACCGTGCCGCCGTCAGGTCCAATCACCTGCGCATAGATATGCTGTGGCGTGCGATGAACGCTCAGCCGGTTGACCTCCAGCTCGGAGATCTTGGCGCGCGCCTTGCGGGCGCGCCGCAGACGATTTTGTTTCTTGTCGAGCTTCATAATCTTCTCGCTAATCTATTTCTTCTTCGCTTCCTTGATCACCACGCGCTCACCGGCGTAGCGAACACCCTTGCCCTTGTACGGCTCAGGCGGGCGGAAGCGACGAATCTCGGCCGCAACCTGGCCGACCTTCTGCTTGTCTGTACCCTTGACGATCACCTCGGTTTGACTCGGTGTCTCAACTGAAACACCGTCAGGCACCTGGTAAACCACCGGGTGCGAAAAACCGAGCGTCAGGTTGAGCTTGTTTCCCTGTGCCTGCGCGCGATAACCAACGCCCACAAGCTCGAGCTTGCGTTCGAATCCGCTGTTCACGCCCTGCACCATGTTGGCAAGCAACGAGCGCGTCGTGCCGGCAACCGCCGTAGAGAAACGCGATCCCGAGCGCGGCGCAACCCTGACCAAGCCTGCGTCCTGGGACAGTTCCACTTCGGTGTTCAGCTCAAGCGACAAGGAGCCCTTGCTGCCCTTGATCGTGACAACATTGCCTTCCTGCCTGAACTCAGTGCCTTGCGGCAGTTCAACGGGTTCTTTTGCAATTCTGGACATAGTCTTGTCTCACACAGCTCGGCCTGCAGCATCAACTAACGATGCAGAGTACCTCGCCTCCAATACCTTTTTCTCTTGCCTGGCGATCGGACATGACGCCTGCCGACGTCGAAACAATCGCGACGCCCAGACCACCCAGGACCCTGGGCAAGCTTTCCTTGCCGCGATAAATGCGCAGGCCCGGGCGACTTGCGCGCTGTATCCGTTCGATTACAGGCACGCCTTCAAAGTACTTGAGCTCGACGTTCAGCGACTTCGAGGCGCCTTTACCCTCGGTCGAGTAGCCCATGATATAGCCCTCTTGTTTCAGCACCTTCGCAACGGCTTCCTTTGCCTTCGACGCCGGCATCGAAACGCTCACCATGCGAGCTTTCTGGCCATTGCGAATGCGTGTCAGCATGTCTGCGATCGGATCGGTCATACTCATTTTCTGTCTCCGCCTACCAACTGGCCTTCGTTAGCCCCGGGATCTCGCCGCTCATCGCGGCTTCCCTGAGCTTGTTACGGCCGAGGCCGAACTTGCGATAGACGCCGTGCGGCCGTCCCGTAATCGCACAACGACTACGCTGCCGAGTCGGACTTCCATCGCGCGGCAGCGCGTTCAGTTTTGCCTGCGCCTGCTGCCGTTCTTCATCCGAACTATGGATGCTGCGAACGATCGCCTTCAGGGCAGCGCGCTTTTTCGCCTGCTTTGCGACGAGTTTGGTGCGCTTGAGTTCGCGCATAATCATCGATTTCTTGGCCATATTTGGTAGATCTCGTCTTCTATTTCTTGAATGGGAAGTTGAACGCTTTGAGTAGCGCCTTGCCTTCCTCGGCATTTCTTGCGGTCGTGGTTATCGTGATGTCCATGCCACGAATCGCATCAATCTCGTCGTAATTAATCTCCGGGAAGATGATCTGCTCGGAGACGCCCAGGCTGTAGTTACCTTGACGGTCGAACGCTTTCGGATTCAGCCCGCGAAAGTCACGAATACGCGGTATCGCGATATTCACGAGACGATCGAGAAACTCGTACATGCGCTCGCGGCGCAGCGTCACTTTGCAGCCAATCGGCATACCATCGCGAATCTTAAACGCCGCAACGGATTTTCGGGCCAGACAAATCACGGGACGCTGACCAGAGATCTTCTCCATGTCTTCGCGTGCCTTTTCCAGCACTTTCTTGTCGGCAACGGCCGCCCCGACGCCCATGTTCAGCGTGATCTTTGTGATACGCGGCACCTGCTGCCGGTTGCTCAGGCCGAGCTTCTTCTGAATCTCGCCGGCAAGCTCTGTGTTGTATTGTTCCTGTAGTCTCGACATGTTTTTTGACTCTTAAATATCTACAACGTCGCCGGTACCGCGAAATATGCGCACCCGGCTGCCGTCATCCTTGATACGAAAACCAACCCGCTCGCCTTTCTTCGACTTCGGGTTAAAGACCAGCACATTCGAAATATCCAGCGGCATGGCCTTGTCTTTTATGCCGCCCATCTCACCAATATTCGGGTTCGGCTTGATGTGTTTCTTGGCCAGGTTGACGCCTTCGACAAGCACGCGCCCGTCTTCGAGAACCTGCAGCACCGTGCCGCGCCGGCCCTTATCCTTGCCGGTCGTAACGATGACTTCGTCGCCCTTTCTAATCTTGTTCATAATCTCTACCGTGGTAACCGGACCCCTAGAGGACCTCGGGCGCCAGCGAAATAATCTTCATAAAGCGGTTTGTGCGCAGTTCACGAGTGACCGGGCCGAAAATACGCGTGCCGATCGGCTCGAGGCGGGCGTTCAACAAAACTGCGGCGTTGCCGTCAAAACGAATCAACGACCCATCTTTGCGACGAACACCTTTGCGCGTACGCACAACCACTGCGTTATATATCTCGCCCTTTTTGACCTTGCCGCGTGGAATGGCATCCTTGACGCTAACCTTGATTACGTCGCCGACACCTGCATAGCGGCGCTTCGATCCACCGAGCACCTTTATGCACTGCACGCGACGGGCACCTGAGTTGTCGGCCGCATCAAGAACTGTCTGCATCTGAATCATGACTGCTTCCTAAACCTTTACCGGTCCGCCGCTCGCTCAACAATATTGACGACAGCCCAGGATTTGTTCTTTGAAATCGGCTTGCACTCGGAAATCGCGACGCGATCACCTGGCTTGCACTCGTTGCTCGCATCATGAGCCAGCACTTTTGTCGTGCGGCGAATGTACTTGCCGTACATTGGATGTTTGATCAGGCGCTCGATGGCGACTGACACGGTTTTGTCCATCTTGTCGCTGATAACACGACCTACGACTGTACGTTCTGCCTTTTTCAACTCTTCACTCATTTCTTATCACCCGCTGCACGTGCCAGCTCGTTCATCACTGTCTTGATTCGCGCGATACTCTTTCTCACACGGCGGTGTTCGTGGGGCTTGCTCAATTCACCAGTCGCCTGCTGCATGCGCAGATTGAATTGTTCACGTCTCAACGCAAGAAGCTCCTCATTGAGTTCGCCGATCGATTTACCACGAAGTTCATTGGCATCCATCACATCACCTGCCGTTCAACAAAGGCTGTCGAAAAGGGCAGCTTGGCCGCAGCCAGCCGAAACGCCTCGCGCGCTATCTCTTCGGTTACACCTTCCATCTCATAGAGCACGCGCCCCGGCTGAATCTGACATACCCAGTATTCGACGTTGCCCTTTCCCTTACCCTGCCGCACTTCAAGCGGCTTCTTCGTAATCGGCTTGTCAGGAAATACCCGAATCCAGATCTTGCCGCCGCGCTTGATATAGCGCGTCATTGCACGACGTGCTGCTTCGATCTGGCGCGCAGTCATGCGGCCGCGTCCGGTTGCTTTTAGGCCATAGGTGCCAAATGCAACCGTACTGCCACGCAACGCGAGACCTCGATTGCGCCCCTTATGCTGTTTGCGAAATTTTGTTCGTTTAGGCTGTAACATCTCTCATACCTGATAAGCGCAAGCTGCTAGGAACGCGCGCCTGCTGCGGCCTCAGCAGGCTCCGCCGCCACGGCCTCGGGCTTTTCAAAAACCTCACCCTTGAAAATCCAGACCTTGACGCCGATAACACCGTACGTCGTTTGTGCCTCGGCGAGGCCGTAGTCAATATCTGCACGCAGTGTGTGCAGCGGCACACGACCCTCGCGGTACCATTCCGAACGTGCTATTTCCGCACCGTTCAGCCGACCACCGACTTTGACCTTGATGCCTTCCGCGCCAACGCGCATTGTGTTCGTCACGGCGCGCTTCATTGCCCGGCGGAACATTACACGACGCTCGAGCTGCTGAGCGATGCCCTCAGCAACGAGCTGAGCATCAAGCTCCGGCTTGCGAACCTCGTTGATATTGATGCGAACATCGCTAATCGGTATGCCGATCATTTTTGCGACTTCGCCGCGCAGTTTTTCGATGTCCTCGCCCTTCTTGCCGATCACGATGCCCGGACGAGCCGTATGAATCGCGATATTGACCTTTTTCGCCTGCCGCTCGATAGCGATCTTGCTGACCGATGCATCTTTAAGCTTCTTCTTGATAAGGACGCGAATCTGATGATCGGACTTGACATAACCGGGGAACGACTTCGAATCGGCATACCATTTCGATGTCCAGTCCTTGACGATGCCCAAACGAATTCCTGTTGGATGTACTTTTTGGCCCATATTCTTTACTCGTCTCGCAGTCGAATCACTGGGAAAAATCTAAAATCCGCGACCATTATTCGTCGCCTACTCGAACGGTGATGTGGCTATTGCGTTTAGTGATCCGTGCTCCACGGCCTTTTGCCCGGGCACGATATCGGCGGAATGTCGGAGCCTCATTCACCTCAATGGTCGAAACCTTCAATTCATCAATATCTGCGCCATGATTGTGTTCAGCATTAGCAATAGCCGACTCGAGAACCTTCTTCACGATCCGGGCGCTTTTCTTTGGCGTAAATGTCAAAGTTCGCAGGGCATCATCCACGGTCTTGCCACGAATGGCGTCAGCCACGAGGCGGCACTTTTGCGGTGATATACGCGCGTATCGAAGTGTTGCTGCAACTTGCATGGAACCCTACTCCGTCGACTTACTTCGTCTTGCGATCACCGGAGTGACCCCGAAAAGTTCTCGTAACCGCAAACTCGCCCAGTTTGTGGCCAACCATGTTTTCAGAAATCAGAACCGGCACATGCTGACGACCGTTGTGGACCGCTATCGTCAATCCAACCATGTCGGGAAGCACCATCGAACGGCGCGACCAGGTCTTGATCGGGCGACGATCGTTCTTTGCTGCCGCCTCAGCAACCTTTTTCGCCAGATGCGTATCGACGAATGGGCCTTTTCTCACACTACGTGGCATTGCTCAAAATCCTTAACAGTTACTTGCGCTTGCGACGACGCACAATCATGTTGTCGGTGCGTTTATTCGACCGCGTCTTGGCGCCTTTCGTCGGCCGACCCCACGGGCTCACCGGATGACGACCACCGGAGGTACGGCCTTCACCGCCACCATGCGGATGATCGACCGGGTTCATTGCGACGCCGCGAACCGTCGGGCGTACGCCTCTCCAGCGCGAAGCACCGGCTTTACCGAGCTTGCGCAGGTTGTGTTCGCTGTGGCCCACCTCGCCTATCGTCGCGCGACAGTCGACATGAATCTTGCGCGTCTCGCCCGAACGCAGCCGAAGCGTCGCATAGGCGCCTTCTCGAGCGGCGAGCTGTGCATAGGCGCCGGCCGACCGAGCGAGCTGTCCGCCTTTGCCAAGCTTCATCTCGACGTTATGAATCACGGTACCGACCGGAATCGCACGCAGCGGCAGCGTATTACCCGGCTTGATCGGTGCATCCTCACCACTGACGATAGGCGCACCACCGACAACGCCTTTTGGCGCCAGAATGTAGCGCCACTCGCCGTCGCTATACTTGATCAAAGCAAGATGCGCGCTGCGATTCGGATCGTACTCAAGGCGTTCAACAACACCCGGAATGCCGTCCTTGTCCCGCTTGAAGTCGACAATCCGGTAGCGCTGCTTATGGCCGCCACCTCTGTGCCGAGTCGTAATGCGACCGTTATTGTTACGGCCCCCCTTCGACGATTTTTTGTCCACAAGCGCGCTGTGCGGCTTGCCTTTGTGCAGACCGGGCGTCTTGATGGAAACGACGAATCGGCGTCCAGCCGATGTCGGTTTTGCTTTATGAAGTGACATGACTAAAAACCTTAATCCGCGCCGAGGAAGTCAATCTGACTACCTTCAGCCAGCCTCACGTAGGCCTTTTTCCAATTTACGCGCCGGCCTTTCGTCTGGCCAAAGCGCTTAATCTTGCCGCGGCAGTTGAGGACCTGAACGCTGTCGACCTTGACTTCAAACAGCAGTTCGACTGCCTCGCGAATCTCACGCTTGGTCGCATCCGGACGTACTTTGAAGACAATCTGATTGTTCAGCTCCGCAGCCAGCGTGCTCTTTTCGGAGAAGAGCGGTCCTTGCAGCACTGTCATCAGTCTTTCCTGGTGAGCTGCCGCAGTCATGACAGGCGCTCCTCAATCAGTTTAAGCGCTGGCAATGTCACGAGCACCTTGTCGAAGCGGATCAAGACCACAGGGTCAATAGATGCTGCATCGCAGATACCAACATCCGGAAGATTGCGTGCCGCCAGGAAGAGTTTTTCTTCAAAGGCTTCGTTCAAGATAAGCACGTTGTCCAGGCCCAGTTCTTTCAGCCTGGTCGCAAGCAACTTGGTCTTGGGCACCTCGATCTCCAGCTCCTTGACGATGACCAGGCGATCCTGACGCACAAGCTCTGACAAAACTGAGCGCAGCGCGGCGCGATACATTTTTTTGTTGACCTTCTGCTCGTAGTCACGTGGCTTCGCGGCAAACGTGCGGCCGCCGCCAACCCAGATCGGACTGCGAATGGTGCCTGCACGAGCCCGGCCCGTGCCCTTCTGACGCCAAGGTTTGGTGCCGCCGCCACGAGCCGCAGCACGATTCTTCTGCGCTTTGGTGCCGGCACGGCCGCCCGCAAGGTACGCTGTGACGACCTGGTGCACCAGCGCTTCATTGAATTCAGCACCAAATGCAG
>JAOTUB010000152.1 GCA_029864095.1 Gammaproteobacteria bacterium
AGATCCACGAGCGCGAAGCGGAGTCGTTCATCGTAACTGTCCACGGGGCGACAGAGTTTGAATTGAAGATTGTCTTGGAAGGCGCATGCTACAAGGTGCTAGCAGGCGGACGGCAATTCTACGAGTATTTTTGCCCCGTATAGGTTCTGGCAGTGCCCCCTGCGAAGCGCTGGGCGTGCCTGTCACCGGCCGGTTTTGGCCGTAACCAGCCGTCCAGGTGTTTCGGGGTAGAATGACGGCTTCTGACCCTTACCGGACATTGGCGAAGCGCTCGATATGACGTGATTTCGGATGATCTGGCTGCAAAGAAACACGCGTTTTCGAATCCTCGTTGTAGTGATGTTGTTCATTGCGCAGTCCGGTGTGCTTGCTAGTGATCAAGATTTAACTGCCGATCCTGAGATTATTCAGGAACTACTGGACACAGTAGGTCGCCTTACGCGCTCTTCGTGGGGGAAGTGTCCATACGTTGGACTCCGGGTTCGTCCACCGCATGTCTCAAGTGCTGACGAGTCAGGATATGTACTTGTTGTGTTTGATGTATCGACCTATGGAAGAGCAATTAACGTAGACGTCATAGACTCAAACTTAGGCGAAGAACAACAAGCAGAGGCGCTTGAGTTGATCAAGTTGTTCCGTATCAGACCCATAATTGTAGAAAGCGGAGCTAGTGTCTTCGAAAATTGGGTTGAGAGAATTGATTTCCTGCCCGAAGGCGTAGAGCCAGATCCCGCTTGGCCACAGGCGGAAAGCTATAATTCGGAGCGGTGTCGATAGTCGGTTAGGCTTGGCGCTACGGCTGCTTCTGGCCGTTCTCGGCCGGTCATCTGGATACTGCCCGGATGACTGCTTAACCTCCGGAAGCAGCCTCTCGCGGATTTTGGGCTAAAATGGCGGCTTGTGACCCTATGTATGGACTCCTCCAACCTAGTTGCCTAGGTTGGAAGTCGACCAAAACCCTAAGGGAGCCCATACATGACGTATTTAACTAAAGAGCCGCGATCCGTGAAAGATCGCTGGCTGAAGGATCTAATCGAACGAGCGGGGCCGAACCGTGCTGCGGTGGCACTCGCCAATAAAAATGTACGAACGGTCTGGGCGATGGTGACCCAGGGAACGGAATACCAACGTCGGCTGCAACGGGAGATGGCTGCCTAGAACGTCCTGCGAATTTAGAACCTGTATCAGATAAAGATATCTGCTCCGGTCAAACCTGCACTGCTTTGAGGCTTTAGAGCCCACTGACCCTTAGAGGAACCGGAGTACGCATACATAGCGGACCCGGAGATAGCGTCTCCAAACAAAGGCCGAATATACAAACGCGTCTGAATTCTGATCAACGGTAACTGTTTGCTAGACTGGAGGAGTCCATATACAAAGCAGCCGTTAGTGTCACTGATGGTTCGGTATCTTGATATACACAGCACCCATCAGTCGTCAGCTCGAATCATCAGCCACACAACTCCATGCTGTAGGGCGAAGAGCGAGGCATCCCTGAGCGCATTCACGCCTGCTTCCACTTGCCACATTTGGAAAAAAGCGCCACCGAAAGCGCCGAAGATTCCGAACCAAACGACGACTGCCAAGCCTGTCCCGGCGAGCGCATAGGTTTTTGCGTCGTTGAACTCCCCGCTGCTGCTGTTACGTCTCGCGAACAGATCGATCGCGCCTTTTCCAGCAAGGACTCCTGCGGCCAGTTCGAGCAGGATGATGATCCACAACATTACTTTGACCAAGACAGGCGACTTGACAGCGAAAGCAAAACTATTCGGGTAGGCCTCGTGGCCTTCCATCGCCGTCATGGTGCCAACAAACCATTCGGCCGGACCGAGATTTGCGATGTTCTGGATTGCGTAAAATAGGCAAAACAAGGACGCAAATGCGGCGAGCACAATCTTGATGTAACGATTCATACTGTATCCCCGTATTCTTGTTATCTGTTTTCGAATGAATAGGGTACCGGCAACGTCACCCAATGCACAAATGTCGCCCTAGCCGCGTTAGGCTGGTAGGCGCTGCGGCGGCAGCTATTGGCCGGTTCCAGCCGTCCACGTGATTCGAGGTAGAATGGCAGCTGCTGAAGCAAAGTGGACATTGATGAAGTGTGAAAAGAAATCACAAGACCTAAGCATCCAGTGCGTTGAACTATGTTCGTCGAGCCTGCTGCTTTAGAGTCATATTTGAGTTGATCATGCCTGTATGTCTGGGTCATTTATTGATTTTCTTGGTTGTGCTGCCGGCGTCAGCTGCCTCGCAAATACGTATGACAGTTGGAGGCCATTGGAATGTCTCGTCCGAGGGCACGATATGCATTCTAGAATACTACGTTTGGGATCATCCGCACGATGTCCACGACCACGCTGCAAATTTCATGATCCGTTTATTGCACTTCTCTGAATCCCCAAGAACCAAGACCCTAAATTTCAATGATGGTTTCGTACCAGTTTTGGAAGACTCACTCGTCGTTTTCGCCTGGCCGTCTTTAGAATCGACTCCGGTAAACAGTGTCTCCTTCGACGGCCAAAATAACCTCATGCGGCCTCTCAAAGTGCAACGCATCCCAAATACGACACGGGCATACTTTGCTTTTTCAACAGAAGACGCCTCCCGCTTCATCGAAGCTATGTCATCCGAGGACAGAGTGACTCTGAATTACGTCCATGAGGATGGGCATTCTGATGGTCGTGCGATAAGCAAAGACTTGTTTTCGATGAAATTAGCAATGTTCGAAGCTTGCAAGGCTGACATTGCGGAGTGAATGACTGCTATTGGCCGAAAGCTGCCCTTCAATTTTGCCAAATGTTCGCCGATTGAACGACTGCTTTTGGTGGAAGCAGACGTAGAAAGGCCCCGCCAAAGCGGGGCCGATAATTGGTCCTCGGTTCTGTTTTTGTTATCGCGCTGAGCCGAGGAAAGAAGCGCTATCGCTCTCTGGTCTAACCAATTCCAAACAAGCCAAAATCCGGTAGTGTGAGCGAAGCGGGTTCCGGCGATTCACCCCTAAGATCATGCAAAAATCAGTCCGGAATCGTAAAACGTTGAAAAACAAATGGATGATGAAACACGACCATCTATTTGGACTTCGTTTTGGAAAAATTACCGACGTTTTGACGCTCAGACGGGTGACCGGATACAGACATCGCTGGTTATCAATATCTTGATTGATTCCGATTTCGTCGCATCACTGCCCGACAGGGCGGGCGGATGTGCAAATCATCATTGTTCGCTTGTGGTCCCCATTGCAAACAGAAATTTTATGTTAAGTAAGGTGCACCATGGACGGGCGCTTTTTTGTATCACAGGCAATTCATGGCGGTGCTGAGCGCGTAAGAACGGTTTCAAAATATCAAGTGAATTTTTGCCTATACTGATATTATTTCGGCACCACGTGCGTGCCGTCGCAACGCGGTGTTCAATGTATGAAGCGAAATACAATTGTCCACGGCCAGAGAAGTCAAAACGCCAGCCGCGCGAAGGCTACTTGTAAAGTTCCGGACTTATAACGACCTAGAAAGGCGCACGCATGATTCATCCACGTCGCACGTCGCAGATACAGAGAATTACCATCCTCCCATTCGTTGCACTGTTGTTCGCGGCCTCGCCTGCGGCAACTGCTTCGGACCTCGTCATAACCGGTGTGGTTGACGGGCCACTGAGCGGCGGTGTGCCGAAGGCGGTCGAACTCTGCGTCCTTAACGACATCGCCGATTTGAGTGCCTACGGCGTAGGCTCGGCAAACAATGGTGGCGGCAGCGACGGCGAGGAGTTCACTTTTCCAGCCGGTCCGGTGAGCGCCGGCACGTTTCTGTACTTGGCATCTGAAGCGAGCGGTTTTTCCACCTTCTTCGGCTTTGCGCCGACCCACACGAGCGCTGCGGCTTCGATCAACGGCGACGACGCTATCGAGTTGTTCATGTTGGGCAGCGTGGTAGACGTCTTTGGCGACATCAACGTCGATGGCTCGGGCCAGCCCTGGGATTACCTGGACGCTTGGGCCTACCGGCAGGATGGCACTGGCCCCGACGGTTCCACATTTGTCCTCGGCAACTGGTCATTCAGCGGGATTAATGCCCTTGACGGCGAGACCAGCAACGGCAGCGCCGCAACGCCGTTTCCCATCGGGTCTTACTCGGCTTGCGAGCTGGCGGTACCGCCCCCTGACGTATTGCTCTCCGAGGTGGTCGTCACACCGACAGCCGGCGAGTTCATCGAGATCCATAACCCGACGGCTGGCGTGATCGATCTGTCCGACGTCTACCTGACCGACGCTACGTTTGCGGGCGGCGGCACCTATTATTACAACATCGTCACCGGGGTTAACGCCGGTGGTGGTGACTTCGGTGATTTCCACGCCCGCTTCCCCGCCGGCGCGACAATTGCGCCGGGCGAGTTTCAGACGGTGTCAATTGCCGGATCCGACGACTTCTTCGCGACCTACGGTTTTGATCCGGACTACGAATTGTACGAAGACACCGCGACCGCGGACGCAATTCCCGACATGCGCGAGGCGCTGCCCGGCTCGATCGGCGGCCAGGGTGGCCTGAGCAACAGCGGCGAGGTCGCAATACTCTATAGCTGGGACGGCGCCTCCGACCTGGTTGCCGACATCGACTACGCGGTTTGGGGCGACAAAGCTGAGGCGGTGGATAAGACCGGGGTGTTTGCCGATGGCCCGGACGGCGATGCCATCGTGTCTGACTATTTGGCCGATACCGCGATTGCCTTGCAGGATGTGATCTCTGGCGGCTCGCACGCCAGCGGCGATTCCTTCCAGCGCATTGATTTTGCCGAAGGCGGCGAGACGCAGGCTGGCGGCAACGGCATCACGGGAAGCGATGAGACCTCCGAGGACCTCTCGGTCACGTGGCAGCTTGCGGCTGCCACGCCGGGGGCCGCAGCTGCGCCGCCGCCAGTGGTGGCGATCGTCATCAACGAGATCATGCAAAATCCCGCCGCCGTCTCGGACAACAACGGCGAGTGGTTCGAACTCGTTAACGCGACTCCCGACCCTGTGGACATTGATGGTTGGACGATCAAGGACAATGGCAGCAACCTTCATGTTGTTGCGAACGGTGGTCCACTGGTGATCCCGGCCGGAGGCTTCCTGGTTCTCGGCACTGACGCTAATGCGGCGGCAAACGGCGGCGTCGCAATTGACTACCAGTACTCGAACATTTTTCTCGGCAACGGCAGCGACGCGCTAATCCTCCTCGACACCGCATCCTCGGAAGTTGATCGCGTCGAGTGGGACAATGGCGCCACGTTCCCGGATCCGACAGGCGCATCGATGGCGCTCAAGGATCCCGCGCTCGACAACAACATCGGCGCCAACTGGTGTGAATCGGAGACCACGTTCGGTGACGGCGACCTGGGCACGCCCGGGGCACCCAACGACTGTCTCGCCGGGCTTGTGATCAACGAGGTGGATGCCGATCAGACGTCGACGGATGACGCCGAGTTCATCGAGATCTACGACGGTGGCGTGGGCAGTACCGACCTCAGCGGCCTGGTCGTCGTGCTCTACAACGGTTCGGACGACGCGTCCTACACGCCGGCAATCGACCTCGACGGCTTCGCCACTGACAGCGACGGTTTCTTCGTTATCTGCGGCGACGCCGCCAACGTGCCCAACTGCGACCTGGACGTATCACCGAACTCTAACCTGATCCAGAACGGCGCGGACGCAGTTGCCCTGCACGTTGGTAACGCTGCCGATTTCCCGAACGACACGCCGGTCACAACCGATGGACTGCTCGACGCCCTGGTGTATGACACCAATGACTCCGATGATGCCGGCCTGCTGGTGCTGCTAAACATTGCGCAGCCGCAGGTCAACGAAGACGACCAGGGCGACCAGGACCTGCATTCCAATCAGCGCTGCCCAAACGGCTACGGCGGCCAGCGCAATACCGACGCTTATTTTCAAGACACGCCAACAGCCGGTTCGCTTAATAACTGCCCGCCGCTCGGGATCGCTTCGATACAGGGCGCGGGGCCAGCCAGCCCGTTTGCCGGCTTCATCGTTCGCATAGAGGGTGGAGTGGTAACGGCGCTGGCGCCCGATGGCTTCTTTATGCAGATGCCGGATGGCGACCCGGACACCTCGGACGGCATTTTCGTATTCACCGGCGGACCCCCGGGGGTTGCCGTCGGCGACCTGGTGGACGTTGTCGGCGAAGTGAACGAGTTCTTCGGCTTCACCGAGATCGGCGGCTCGCCTTCTGTGAGCGTCGTGGGCAGCGGCGCCGTGCCGCCGCCGGTTGCCTTCAGTGCTTCCGTGCCTTCGCCGGACCCGACAACGCCGAGTTGCTCGCTCGAATTCGAGTGTTACGAAGGCATGCTGGTGACGATCACCGACGGCACGGTGACAGGGCCGAACCAGAGATTCGGCACCGATCCGATCGCCGAAGTGCACATCACTGCCGCACCGGCACGCACGTTCCGCGAGCCGGGCATCGAATTCCCCGGCGTGATGATGCCGCCGATTCCAACCTGGGACGGCAATCCGGAAGTGTTTGAGCTCGATCCTGACAAGCTGGGTCTGCCAAACCAGATCATCCCGGCGGGCTCGTCGTTCAGTGCCACCGGCGTATTGGGATTCGAGTTTGGCGGCTACGAACTATGGCCAACCATGCTCAGCGTGGTTCCGGCGCCGTTGCCCGTACCGGTACGGGCTCGCGAGCCGGGTGAGTTTACCGTCGGTACGCTCAACCTATTCCGCCTCTTTGACGACGTCGACGATCCTGCGGATGGCGATCGCGACGACTTCGTTGTTCCGACGGCCGAGTACGCACGTAGGCTGGACAAGTTCTGCGGTTACATCAGTGAGGTTCTCGACTCGCCAGACATCCTGGCGGTGCAGGAAGTGGAGAGCCTCAAAGTGCTGCAAGACCTGGCCGACCACATGGCCAGCGATTCGGCTTGTGGTGCCTTCGTTGCGTACACGCCGTACCTCATCGAGGGCAACGATGTCGGCACCATCGACGTTGGCTTCCTGGTGCGCGACAACATCACGGTCGATGCAATTACACAGCTCGGCAAGGACGAGACTTTCGTCAATCCGATTACCCTGGAGAACGACATCCTGCATGACCGGCCGCCCTTGCTGATCGAGGGTAGGTGTGAGCTTGATTTTGGCACCTTCCCGATTGCCGTAATGGCGGTGCATAACCGGTCGCTGGGCGGCATCGACGGTGACGAGGGACTGCGCGTGCGCGTGAAACGGTTGTTGCAGGCGGAATCGATTGCGACGAAGGTGCAAGACCTGCAGGTTGCCGATGCCAACGTGCGGCTGGTTGTAACCGGTGACTTTAACGCCTTCGAGTTCACCGATGGGTACGCGGATGCGCTGGGCGTGATCGCAGGTGACTTCGATCCGTTGACCAGCCTGGTCTGCTCCGAGGCCATCTGTCTCGGCGACCTGGTGGAACCCAATTTGGACAACCAGGTCCTGTGGCTGCCCGACGCTGAGCGTTACTCCTTTATATTCGAGGGCAACGCCCAGGCTCTCGACCATGCGCTGACTTCAAAGGAGCTGGCCGGCGAAATCAGTGGCGTCGAATATGGTCGCGGCAACGCGGATGCCGCCGTTGACCTGATCAACGACGATGGCAGTATGCTGCGGTCTTCAGATCACGACGGCCTGGTTATCTATGTACTCAAGGACGAAGACGCCGACGGCGTGCCGAACGACGCCGATCTCTGTCCGGCCACCGTGCTGCCCGAAAATGTGCCAACAGAGATA
>JAOTUB010000153.1 GCA_029864095.1 Gammaproteobacteria bacterium
TCGACAAGCGACGCCGGGTGCCGCGCGAGTACGGCATCGAAAGTCTCGGTTGCCAGCGCGGCGTCACGATCGAGGAAATAACGCCGGAGCCGTTCGGTGATAAACGCGTACAACTCGGCGCAGAGTTGGTCAGCGTCAGACTTTGCTTTTGGTTGCGCGTCGACTGCGTCACGCAGCATCGTCTTGAGGTTCAGGTCCAGGCCGCACTCGATGAGTATTCTCACAAGGCCGACTGCCGCGCGGCGCAAGCCGAAGGGATCGCGGGTACCGGATGGCTTCTTGCCAATGGAAAAAACACCTGCGAGCGTATCGAGCTTGTCGGCTACCGCAAGAATCCTGCCATCGATGGTCGCCGGCAGCTTGTCTCCGGAGAAGCGCGGCAGATACTGCTCCGCAATTGCGTCGGCAACGTTCTGTGGCTCCCCGTCGGAAATGGCATAGTAGCGCCCCATCGTTCCCTGTAATTCGGGGAACTCACTGACCATGCCGGTTAGCAGGTCGCATTTGGCCAACGCGGCGGCCCGCTGCACGGCGTGAACGTCGACTTCGAGGGCAGCCGCAATCGATACACAAAGAGCGGCCGTGCGGGCACTTTTATCATACAGGCTTCCAAGCCCACGTTGATAGACGACCTCGCGCAGTGCCTCCTGGCGTGCTGCCAGCGCTGTGCGCCGGTCGCTGTCCCAGAAAAATGCGGCGTCGGCGAGGCGCGGCCGGATAACGCGTTCGTTGCCGTGTCGAACCTGCTCAGGGTCCTTGCTCTCTAGGTTCGCAACGGTGACAAACCGTGGCAGCAAGCGTCCGTTTGCGTCTGCGATCGGAAAATATCGCTGATGGCTCGTGAGCGTCGAAGCGACAACTTCGCGCGGCAGTTGCAGATAGTCATCGTCAAAGGAACCAGTTAACGCCACCGGCCACTCAACGAGTGCGGCAACTTCGTCGTAAAGTGACTCGCCATCAACGACGCTGCCACCTGCCGCTTTTGCTTCTGCCTCGACGCCTTTGCGCACGAGTTCACGGCGCCGGTCAAAGTCGGCAATGACATGGCCCTCTTCCTCGAGCGATGTCAGGTACTCGTCGGGCTGCGTTATCGTAACCAGCTTCTTGCCATGAAAACGGTGGCCGCGCGATTTGTTACCGGCCTTGATGCCCATTATCGAGGACTTGATCACCTTCTTGCCATGCAGCAGCAGAATCCAGTGCACGGGCCGCACAAACTCGGCATCGCCGGCACCCCAGCGCATGCGGCGTGGAATCGGCAGTGAGGCGAGCGCCGCCTCGATGAGTTCGGGCATCAGCTGCTCGGTAGTCTTGCCGGCTTCAACAACGTCACAGGATAACCATTCGCCCTTTTCCGATTTGCGGCGGCCGAGCTCCGCAACGCCGACTCCGCACTTGGCGGCAAACGCTTTGCCGGCTGCCGTGATGTTTCCGTCACCGTCGAAAGCAACCGACACGGGAGGACCTTTTTGTGAAATCTTGCGCTCTTCCTGGCCATAACCGAGTTTCTCGATTAGTACAGCGAGACGGCGTGGACTTGCATACGTGTGCACAGAGCCATGACTAAGACGCGCGTCGTCGATCGCGGCTTCGAGCGATTCTCCGAAAGCGATGATCAATGAGCGTAGCGCTTTGGGCGGCAGCTCTTCGGTGCCGATCTCGACAAGAAAATCCGCGGGCTTGGTCATACGGCGGCGTCTCCGCTGTCAACAGATTCGAGCATCGGAAAACCAAGCGACTCACGCGATGCGTAGTACGCTTCTGCAATAGCACGCGCCATCTTGCGGACCCGCAGGATGAACCGTTGTCGCTCACTGACCGAGATGGCCTGGCGAGCGTCCAGCAAATTGAAAACGTGCGATGCAACGAGCATTTGCTCATAGGCAGGAAGCGCAAGATTCAGTTCGATGAGGCGTTCGCTTTCGTGTTCGGCATGATCAAATTGGTGATACAGGTCGTCAATATCTGCGACCTCAAAATTGTACTTCGACTGCTCAACCTCGTTCTGATGATAGACATCACCATACGTGATGCGCCCGAGGGGTCCGTCCGTCCAGACGAGATCGAAAATGCTCTCAACGCCCTGCAGGTACATCGCAAGACGCTCGATTCCGTACGTGATCTCCCCGGTCACCGGCCGGCACTCGAGGCCGCCCAGCTGCTGGAAGTAAGTGAACTGAGTGATTTCCATGCCGTTGAGCCAGACCTCCCAGCCGAGACCCCAGGCGCCGAGGGTTGGCGACTCCCAGTTGTCTTCCACGAAACGGATGTCATGCACTTTTGTGTCGATGCCGATCGCTCGCAGTGAATCGAGATACAGGTCCTGAAAGTCCGCGGGGGACGGTTTGATCGTGACCTGGTACTGGTAGTAATGCTGCAGGCGAAACGGGTTGTCGCCATAGCGGCCATCGGTCGGCCGGCGCGAAGGCTGCACGTAAGCAGCGCTCCAGGGCTCGGGGCCGACTGCCCGGAGAAACGTTGCCGGGTGAAACGTGCCCGCGCCCATTTCCTTGTCGTAGGGCTGCAGGATGACGCAGCCGCGCTTGGCCCAGTACTGCTGCAGCTTGAGAATCAGGTCCTGGAAGCTGAGCATTTGCGACGGTTTTTCCTTTGCCATTACGGTATTACCGGGTCCAAAGCCGCGGAGTATATAGGACTTCGGCAATGGCGTGGCTTCGTTACAGGCGTTCGGGAATAGCGTGTTCGCGGATGCCGCTGGCTGCGGCCGGGATATTTGTCATCTTCATGTCTCGATGCCGCTTGACGGGAGCCCGCTGCGCTGCGTTTTACTTCCGATGACAAACGATCCCGCCCGCGGCCCGGTTCTGGCAGGGCACCAGCCCGCACTAATGTGGTGCAGAATGATTGTGGTTCGCACAATAATGGTGCACAGTTGGTGGGCAGCATAGCGCGCCTATCAATAGAATCAGATACTTGTGGGGCGCACCATTTTGGCACGCTTTATGCAGTTACCAATCCAATGGCCCGGATAGTCGGGAAAATTGGTGCTGTAGAGACTGGAGGAAAGATTCATGACGCCCAAGGAGGTACTCGGCCTCATCAAAGAAAATGAGGTCAAATTTGTCGATTTTCGTTTCACGGATACGAAAGGCAAAGAACAACATGTAACCGTGCCCGCCCATGTGGTCGACGAAGACCTGTTTGAAGACGGCAAGATGTTCGACGGCTCGTCGATCGCCGGCTGGAAGGGAATCAATGAGTCCGACATGATCCTGATGCCGGACCCGGGATCAGCAGTTCTCGACGTCTTTTCCGATGACACGCAGCTCAATCTGCGCTGCAACGTCATCGAGCCTGCGACGATGCGGGGCTATGATCGCTGCCCGCGATCGCTCGCGGAACGAGCCGAGGCCTATCTGAAATCTACCGGCATTGCTGACACGGCGTACTTCGGGCCGGAGAATGAATTCTTCGTCTTCGATCACGTGTCCTGGGACGACTCGATGCAGGGAGGCTTCTACAAGATCGACTCCGACGAAGGTGCATGGAATACCAACCGCAGCATCGAGGAAGGCAACACGGGTCACCGGCCTACCGTCAAGGGTGGCTACTTCCCGGTACCGCCGGTCGATTCACTGCATGACCTTCGTGGCGCAATGTGTCTGGCGCTCGAAGACATGGGCGTCGAGACCGAGGTGCATCACCATGAGGTTGCAACGGCCGGCCAGTGCGAGATCGGCGCGCTGTTCAACACACTGGTGCGCAAGGCCGACGAGGTACAGATACTCAAATACGTCGTGCACAACGTCGCGCACGCCTATGGCAAGACATCAACATTCATGCCGAAGCCGCTCGTAAACGACAACGGTAATGGCATGCACGTGCATCAGTCCCTCGCAAAAGCAGGCGAGAACCTGTTTTCCGGCGACCTTTACGGTGGCCTGTCCGAGACGGCGTTGTTTTACATCGGCGGCATTATCACGCACGCGAAATCACTGAACGCGTTTACAAATCCGGCAACGAACAGTTACAAGCGCCTCGTGCCCGGCTTCGAAGCGCCGACGATACTCGCGTACTCGGCACGTAACCGCTCGGCGTCGATTCGCATTCCGTACGTCTCCAATCCGAAGGGGCGCCGCATCGAGGTCCGCTTCCCGGACTCGATGGCGAATCCGTATCTCGCGTTCGCGGCGATGTTGATGGCTGGCCTCGACGGCATCCTGAACAAAATTCATCCGGGTGACGCGATGGACAAGGATCTCTACGACCTGCCGCCTGAGGAAGAGAAAGAGCTCAAGCTCGTGGCGTTCTCGCTCGATGAGGCGCTTGCCGCGCTCGAGGCGGATCGTGATTACCTCAAGGCGGGCGATGTGTTCTCCGATGACCTGATCGATGCTTATATAGACCTGAAGCAAGAGAACGTCACAAGGCTGAGAATGACGACGCATCCGGTCGAATTCGACATGTATTACAGCCTGTAAGGTGGAAAGTGTGAACCGGGCGACAAAATGTCGCCCGGTTACTAGCCCCGGTCCGGCTGATATTGCTATGCTAACTCGATGGAAACACGTCCAATTTTCGCCCTTATCTGCCTGCTGGCAGCGGCGTCCGTCTTCGCGCAGGCCTATCGCTGGGTGGACGAAGACGGCGTTACCCATTACTCCGATCGCCCGCAGGAAGGTGCCGAAGAGGTGCAACTGTCCGAGTACTCCCGAAAGACGGGGGCGAGGTTGTACACCCAAAGCACGCCCACACGACAGGACGATGATCAGCAAGCTGATGGCCTGCCGTTCCGCTACGAGAGTATCTCGGTCGCGTCGCCCGCTTCCGAAGAAACGCTGTGGAATATAGAGGGCGTATTAAACGCGTCGGTGGCGCTGAGCCCCGGCCTGCAGAGCGGGCATCAGGTGCGCGTGTACTTCGACGGCCAGGCGAGGATAGTGAGCGGCACGAGCTTTCAGATCGAGGAAGTCTGGCGTGGCGCGCACAACCTTCAGGCGGAAGTCATCGACGCGACGGGCAAGCTGATGATTCGCAGCCAGCCAATCCGCTTCTATGTGCAACAGAGCAGCATAGTCACGAGACGCCCCTAAGTCCGAGCCAGCACAGGCGTTCCGGTAACGATGGAATGACAGGGCGGCAGTCACAGCGCATACTCGACAGCCTGTGTTCCGGCGTAATCCTGCTCGACTCGAGCCTGCTGATCACGTACCTGAACCCGGCGGCTGAGAATATTCTTGGCATCAGCGTGCGGCGCGCGCGAGGTAAATCGTTGTTGCGGCTGGTTGACGACGAGCCGGAGATGCGTGACGTTCTCGGGCGCGTCATCGAGACGGGCGATCACTATGCGAACGAAATACGCTTGTCGCCAAGCGAAGTTCATGCCGAAGAACGGATCGTCGACTGTCGTGTGTCTCCGATTGAGCTTGGGGCGGCGGCCCTCCTCGTCGAAATGACCGACGTCACGCGACGCTCAAAAATCAGCCGAGAAAATGCACTCCTGATTCAGCATGGCGCCGGCAGGCAGATGATTCGTCAACTGGCGCATGAAATAAAGAATCCGCTGGGGGGCATACGCGGTGCGGCACAGCTACTGGAAAAACAGCTGAGCAGGGCCGAGCTCAGCGAGTTGACTGAATACACGGATGTTGTGATCAGCGAAACCGATCGCCTCGCGGCGCTTGTGGACACATTGCTTGGTCCTGGCGGTCCGCCGAACAAAAAGCCCGTCAATGTGCACGAGTTGCTCGAGTATGTTGTTCGGATCATTGAAGCGGAGGAACGAAAGAGCGTCGTCTTCAAGCGTGACTACGATCCCGGGCTGCCGTTAATCCGCCTGGATCGGGATCAGATGGTGCAGGCATTGCTGAACCTCGTAAGAAATGCCGCAATGGCGCTCGAAGGGCACGGCACAATCACGCTCAGGAGTCGCGCCTTGTCCAACTTCACGATTGGCAACATAAGACACCGCGTAATCGCATCCATAGAGATTCAGGACGACGGCCCTGGCATACCGTTCGAGTTGCAGGACTCCGTGTTCTACCCGCTCGTAACGAGTCGCCCGGATGGCACCGGCCTCGGGCTTCCCGCTGCGCAGGAACTGCTGAGCCGGCACGGGGGCCTGATCGAATTCGAAAGCCGGCCCGGCAGAACCGTATTTCAGGTTCGTATTCCGCTGCAACAGGCCGAGCCCAGCTGATGGCCGAGCGGCGGCTTGACGTGTGGGTGGTTGACGATGATCAATCGGTGCGCTGGGTGCTGGAGAAAGCGCTGCAACAGGCAAACATGGAGAGCAGGAGTTTTGAGCGCGCGGAGCACTTGCTGGAAGCAATTGCACACCGCGAGCCGGATGTACTGATTACCGATGTACGCATGCCCGGCATGAGCGGAATTACGTTGCTCGAGCGGCTGCGGACGAGCTGCCCGCTTTTGCCGATAATTGTTATTACGGCGCACTCGGACCTGGAGAATGCCGTCGCCGCGTACAAAGGCGGCGCATTCGAGTATTTGCCGAAGCCGTTTGACGTCGATGAGGCGATCGAGCTTGTCAAAAAGGCTGCGCAGCAAAACGAACGCGCCCCGAACGCTGCGCAACAAGTCACGAAGGAGATTCAATCGCTTATCGGCCAGGCGCCGGCGATGCAGGAGGTCTTTCGATCTATTGGGCGGCTGGCGGGCTCCAGCATGACCGTGCTGATCACGGGTGAGTCCGGCACCGGCAAAGAGTTGATTGCCCGAGCGCTGCACGAGCACAGTCCCCGCGCCAACAAACCATTTGTGGCGCTGAACACATCGGCAATTGCCGCGGAGCTGCTGGAGTCGGAGCTGTTCGGACACGAGAAAGGCGCTTTCACCGGCGCCGACGCCCGCCGCATCGGCCGTTTTGAGCAAGCGAACGGTGGCACGTTGTTCCTAGACGAAATCGGCGACATGTCGCCAGCACTACAGACACGGTTGCTGCGTGTGCTCGCGGAAAGCGAATTCTACCGCGTCGGTGGGCAGAGCTCGATCAGGGTCGACGTACGGGTTATCGCCGCGACTAATCAGGATCTTGCGCGCGCCGTAAAAGAATCGCGTTTTCGCGAGGACCTGTATCACCGCCTCAATGTGATTCGAATCAATTCACCGCCGTTGCGACAGCGTCGCGCCGACATTCCACTGTTGCTCAATCACTATCTTGCAGAGTCGGCGAAGGAGCTTGATGTACCGACCAAATCGTTGGACGGGGACGCTGCCGATGTTTTGCGAGGCTATGACTGGCCCGGAAACGTCCGGCAGCTCGTCAACGCAACGCGGCGCCTGACCGTTACGGCGCCCGGCACCGTCATAACCGCACAAGATATTCCCAGCGACCTTGGCGGCAGCGGGTCTTCGCAACGCGCCACCCAGGAGTGGACGCAAAGCCTGGCAATGTGGGCGGAAGGGCAGCTCAGCGCAAACAGCGGTGGTCCACTGCTCGATGCCGCGCTACCCGAGTTCGAGAAAACACTAATTCAAATCGCGATGACCCAGACAAACGGCCATCGTCAGGAGGCGGCGAAGCTTCTTGGTTGGGGTCGAAATACGCTTACGCGCAAGATGAAGTCGCTGCAACTGGACTAATGGGGACATTCCTGATTTAACGTGTTAAATCAGGAATGTCCCCATTACAGTCGCAGTGTGCCTACGAGTTCGGAGACGGATTGCATCTTGTGCCGCTCGAGATAGTCGGTAATGCCGGTGTTGATCTTCGTGCATAGCAGCG
>JAOTUB010000032.1 GCA_029864095.1 Gammaproteobacteria bacterium
CTGTTCGCCATTTAAAGTGGTACGCGAGCTGGGTTTAGAACGTCGTGAGACAGTTCGGTCCCTATCTGCCGTGGGCGTTGGAAACTTGAGAAGAGCTGCTCCTAGTACGAGAGGACCGGAGTGGACGTATCTCTGGTGTTCCGGTTGTCACGCCAGTGGCATTGCCGGGTAGCTATATACGGACGGGATAACCGCTGAAAGCATCTAAGCGGGAAGCCCCCTTCAAGATTAGGTTTCTCTGGACCCTAGAGGTCCCTGTAGAGCCCTCGAAGACTACGAGGTTGATAGGCTGGGTGTGGAAGTTCAGTAATGAATGAAGCTAACCAGTACTAATTGCTCGTGAGGCTTGGCCATATAACACCAAAGAATTCTTGCTGGTGTGGCTGGCAACATGTAATGCGACACTGAAAGTCACTCGAGTCATCAAAAACTTATCCAGATTGTTATTTATTCGAAGGAAATGGGGACATTCCTCTTTTCCTGATGGGTAATAGGGACTTGGCGCTATGCGCTAGGAAAAGAGGAATGTCCCCATTTCCCGAACCAGTTTTCCTGGCGGCAATAGCGAGCGGGAACCACCTGATCCCATTCCGAACTCAGAAGTGAAAACGTTCAGCGCCGATGGTAGTGTGGGGTCTCCCCATGTGAGAGTAGGACACCGCCAGGATTCATATTTAAAAAGCCGCTCCCGAAAGAGAGCGGCTTTTTTTTGTGGCCAGATCGAGGCGCCGTAAAAATTCCGTTGCGAATTTGAGGCTATTCAGTGGTGGCGACTAGCGCCCAGGTCTCCGAGCTCACGCCTTCGCGAAGCTGAAGCATCTCGTGCATGGCTTCAAGATCGCGGTCCGGGTGTGCAGACAACATGCTCTCTGCCATCGGAACCGGGCCGAGTTGATTCATGAAATCGACAGTGACGTAGTTGTAAGGAATCGACGTGCCAATTGGAGTGATCAGGGCATAGACACTCCATCCGGCACGATAGCCACCGTCGACCAGGGTCTGATGCCCGGGCTTGAATGTTCTGCTTTCCATCGTCTCATAAGTGTCAGGGTCCTCGGCATGCATCATGTTGACGATCGCATAGCGATGTTTCTTGATTTCCGTGCTGTCAATCGCCAACCACAGCTCGGTTGCGACATGCTGACGCGATGCTGATGTCCTTGTCATGGCCTTGGCAAAATTCCTGTTTTGATGAACGGTCTCGAATACCTTGGCGTATGCCGGGTCCGCGTTGAGTTGGGCTTCTCCGCGGTAACTCGTGACCGTGTAGTAATCGCATTTCGAGCGATCACCGTACTGAACCCAATATAAAGACCAGCTATTTCTCTTGCCATGATTCACCAGTTCTTGGTGCATTGGCTGCCAGATTTCTGTTTCGACACTTACATAGTCTGCGGCTGTTGATTTCATGCAGTCGACAGCAACATACAGCGCCTGAGCTTCCTTTTCCTGTGCCGCTATCAGGGCGGGAAGTACGAGCAAGCCGGCCGTGGTCAGGAGTACGGCACTGAATATTTGTGGTGTTTTCATCAATTCCCCCGAAGTCGGTCAGTGTTTGGCGTATTTGAGCCGAGGATTCGGCGCGAAAGAGCCGGAATACCTTAGCATGATTGCCCCTGGCCTTCTTCGCCGGCCATGCCGCCCGGGATGGCGGCAAGTCCGCAACATCATGCTTGGCCTCGTTTCGCGCAAGCCCCTCGAGGACGCATGAAATATGGGGTATTTCGCCTGAGGGCCCTAAAGATCGGCCGGTATCTACCGATAACCACAACGGTATTTTGTAAAACGGCGGCTGGTGCCGGGCGATGTTGCGAGCATTCAAAAGAGTTTTCGACAAAAATGTACGGGCAGGAATAGCGCTCGATGGGACGCATGCTGGTCTGGCGCGTGTCCGACGCCTGGACGACGGCAGTCTGAGCCTCGCAGCCCGCGTCCTGGATACGGCAGGGGGCGATGAAGCCTGGGCCGATCGGGCCGCGTCGCAGGCCACGGGCATGGACCTGGATCGAACCCCGGTGTCCACGGTGCTGTCCGCCGATGCGTATCACTTGCGGCTTGTCGAAGTGCCGAACGTGCCTGCGGATGAGCGGCTTGCTGCGATTCGCTGGCGAATCAAGGACCTGATCGAATTTCCGCTCGACGATGCGGTTGTCGAGCTGTTTGAGATGCCTCCCCATGCCAATCCGGGCGATTCGCCCATCGCCTATGCGGTGGTGACAAAACGCGACGAGGTACTGCAACAGATCGACCTGATGAAACGGGTCGATCTGCAGTTGGATGTCATCGATATCCCTGAACTGTGCATTCGCAACATTGCTGTGATGCTGCCACAGGACAAAAATGGCGTCGCCTTCCTGCACTTCACCGACGACTGTGGTTTTCTGACGATCACGCGCCAGGGCGTCTTGCACCTGATTCGCCGGCTCAAGATCGGCAGGCGTGCGTTGGTCGACGCCGCAGATGACCAATTCACCTTGCAGGAGCGAGCGGCCGGAATATCGCTCGAAGTGCAGCGTTCGTTGGATTACTACGAGAGTCACTACGATTGTCAGCCAATAACCGAGATCATCCTCGGTCCGGGGACCGATCTCGACGCGTTACCGGCCGCGTTGACCGAGCACCTTGGTCTCTCGGTAAACCGAATCACCTTCGACGAATTGTTTCATCTGGAGAACGACATCTCTTCTGAGGAACAGGCGGGCTGCCTGCTGGCTGTGGGCGCCGCGCTGCGGGCGGATACACAGGTGCAACCTGCGGAGCTGCGATGAATCAGCAGATCAATCTCTACCAGATCCAGTACCGTCCGCAGACGCGCATGTTTCCGGCGGGATTCATGCTGCAGGCAATCGGCGTTCTGTTGTTCGCCATGTTGCTGATATATGCATTTGCTCAGCAACGCGTTGACGGCATCGAGCAGGAACTGGAGATTGTGACCCGGATGGAGTCGGTTGCACATGAGCGGCTGCGGAACATTGGCCCGTTGATCAATGCTGTGACTGGTGAAACAAACTGGGCCGAACAGCTGGACGACAGTTTGCAGATGCTCGCCGAACGTCAGGCGGTCTTGAGTCTGATCCAGGGATCGACGCTCGGTAACACCAAGGGATTCTCCCGCCACCTGCGGGCACTGGCACGTCAGAAAATCGAAGGGGTCTGGCTAACCCACATCGCGCTGTCGGCACTCGGGGACAAGACACGACTGGAAGGCCGCGCCATACGCGCTGAGCTGATCCCGTTGTATGTTCAGGATCTGACCGCTGAAGCACCGTTCGCAAAACAGCGTTTTCATCGCTTCCAGATCGACAACCCGGTCGATGACGACGAAACCGCGCTGCATTTCTCGATGGACAGCAACATCTTGTTGGCCGGTGACCCGGGGAACCAGCCGTGAATTACGTCGACGAAATCCGGACAAAGCTCGAACCGCTGTTATCGAAGATAGATGCGCTGTCACCGCGTGAGCGGCTGCTGGTGCTGGCGACTGGTCTGGTGCTATTCGCGATGTTGTGGCACATGCTACTGATGCAACCGCTCGCGAAACGCGCCAGTGCGTCTCGCGCGGAGCTGACAGCACTCGAAGAAAGTATATCGGTTGCAAACCGCAGCCTGGAAGATCAGATTCTGCAGCTTGCCGGCGGCGGTGAGCAGCAGCGCTCACGCATCGCATCCCTGCGCCAACGAATCGACGAGATCAATGCAACACTGGGCAATCATGCGGCCGAACTGATCGATCCGTCCGAAATGGCCCGGGTGCTCGAAGGCGTTCTCAAAGAGCAATCCAGGCTGACACTGGTGCGTATCCGCAATACGACGCCCGAATTCCTTTCCACGGACGACGACGAGAGCGGCGTCACCTTTTATCGGCACGGTCTCGAAATCGAGGTCGAGGGTAGCTACGTCGCATGCCTCGACTACCTGAATGCTATTGAGTCGCTGCCATGGCGGCTTTACTGGCAACTACTTGAACTCGACGTCATCGACTATCCGCTCAACCGTATCCGCATCGAAGTGAGCACATTGAGCCTGGACGAGGAGTGGATCGGTGCATAGGCAAGTCACGAATCTGGCAATTCTTGTGCTCCTGCTGACGGGCCCGTCCGCCCTGAGCCTCGCGGAGGAGATGCTGCGGGATCCGACACGTCCTTATGTGCCCTATGCACCGGGCATGGCTGATGCGCCCCGCTATGCGGTCAATGCCATCATCGTATCGTCGGAGCGACGCGTTGCGATCGTCAACGGACGACGCGTCGGCGTCGGCGGGTCGGTGGCGGGCGCGACAGTTATCACGATCGAAAAAGATCATCTGATCCTGGAGAAAGACGGCGAGCGCATCACGGTCGGACTAAACGAGAGGCCTTCGCGCCGATGACGATCACTGGAGAACACAACTCATGCTTATGAAAACCCTGACTGTTGGCGCTGCGCTGTTCATGCTTAGCGGATGCGATGCGCTGATGCCAGCACGCGAATCGGCGCCTGCTCGTGGCGACGTAACGCGTGGCAGCATCGAAGCGGTGCTGGAAGATGCCTCCAAAACCCCGCCGCCTGCAGAAGTGGTCGCGCCGCGGGCTGCTGAGCCAGCAACACCGATGCCGGCCAGGCCACCGGAGGAGCGATTCGACCTCAACAGCGAAGATACGCCTGCGCAGGCTTTCTTCATGGCACTCGTCGACCAGACGCAGCACAACATCGTTGTGCATCCCGAAGTCGCCGGCACCATCTCGCTGCAGCTGCAGGACGTGACGGTCGGAGAAGTACTCGAGCTCATTAGTGAAGTCTATGGCTATTCCTTTCGCCACAGCGCTGCCGGCTACGTTATTTTTCCGGCGACGCTGCAGAGTCGAATTTTCCAGATTAACTACCTCAACCTGCAGCGCTCCGGCATATCGCGTACGCGCGTCAGTTCGGGTCAGGTCAGTGAGGCAAGGCAAAGCGGCCGACAAAACAACAGGGCCCTTGCTGGCGGCATGAATAACCAGTCGTTCGGAGATTCCTCACAGGACATGCAGCAGATCAGCGGCTCGGGTATCGAAACCAGTTACGAGGCCGATTTCTGGGCCGAACTGCAGGAAACGCTGGAGCAAATGATCGGCGATGCTGCCGGGCATCAGGTCGTCGTCAATTCTCAGACTGGCGTCATCGTCGTGCGCGCGATGCCTGAGAAGCTTCGCAGCATCAGCGATTACCTCGAGGCGATTCAGGATATTGCACAACGCCAGGTGGTGCTGGAAGCGAAAATCGTCGAGGTTCAGCTCAGCGACGGCTTCCGGTCAGGCATCAACTGGGTTGCCGTTGCGCAGAACAGCGACGGCGAAACCTACACGTTTGGACAAAATGCGCCGCCACCAGGCTATACCGGCGATCCGAGCGATCTTGGCGGCGCACCGATTACGGTGGAGCCAGGTAACCCGGTTTCCGGATTTCTTTCATCGACACTCGGTGGGGCGTTCACGATGGCCTTCGATATCGGCGACTTCAATGCGTTTATAGAATTGTTGGAGCAACAGGGCGACACGCGTGTTCTGTCGAGTCCCCGGGTGTCGACGCTCAATAACCAAAAAGCCGTGATCAAAGCAGGTACCGACGAGTTTTTCGTCACCGATGTATCCAGCAATACGGTCACGGGCACTTCGTCGACCACCTCCAGGGATGTCGAATTGACGCCGTTTTTCTCCGGCATTGCCCTGGACGTAACGCCGCAGATCAGTGCGGATGGCGAAGTGACACTGCATATCCACCCGACAGTCAGCGAGGTTACCGATCAACAGAAGGTCCTGACGGTGTCAGGCGAGACGGATACGCTGCCGCTCGCATTCAGCGAGATTCGCGAGTCCGACAGCATCGTCAAAGCCCGCAGCGGGCAGATCATCGTGATCGGCGGTCTGATGCGAAATTCAATGACCGACGAGAATTTCGGCGTGCCGGGCCTGAGCAAGATCCCGGGTGTTGGCCGGCTTTTCAGGAGCAAGCGTTCGGTGGAAAGAAAGACCGAGCTTGTGATCCTGCTGAAGCCCATCGTTATCAATAGCGACGACACCTGGACGAAGATGGCAGGCGACTCGTTGGAGCGAATTAAAGGCAGTTCCGGAACCTAGTGGCACGAGCAGAACATGAGTAAACCGAGCGCCGTTATATCGAAGATGTCCCGCCGCAAGAAGTTGCGACTCGGAGAACTGTTGCTGGAAGCCGGCGCAATTACGCAGGACCAGCTCCAGCAAGCGCTGACGCTGCAAAAGCAGAGCGGGCACAAGCTCGGTCGAGCGCTTACCGAAGTCGGTGCGATCGAAGAGAACGAGCTTTACAAGTTTCTCGCCAAGCGCCTGGAGATCGACTATCTGGATCTAAGCAGCATCAGGCTGCAGACCGAGACGGTCATGCTGTTACCCGAAGTTCAGGCGCGCCGATTGCGCGCGCTCGTGCTCAAGCAGGAACGAGACGGTTTGCTGGTTGGCATGGCAGATCCCACCGACATTTTTGCGCATGACGAACTGAACCGATTGCTCGGCACGACCGTGAATATTGCGCTCGTTAACGAATCAGAACTGCTGCGCACGATCGATATCATGTACCGGCGCACGGATGAGATTAATGCTCTTGCGGCGGAGGTCAAAGAAGATCTCGGTGAGGCGCGCATTGATATCGACGAGCTGACAGCAGAAGAAGACTCGGCCGAAGCGCCAGTCATCAAACTGCTGCAGTCGATGTTCCGGGACGCGGTGCAGGTCAGCGCATCCGACATTCATATCGAGCCCGACGAATTCGTGCTGCGAATACGACAACGCGTCGATGGCGTGCTGCAGGAACATGTCATCGACGGACGCGGTGTTGCGAGTGCGCTGGTGACTCGCCTGAAGCTTATGAGCGGACTCGACATCTCGGAAAAGAGGCTGCCTCAGGACGGACGCTTCTCTATCCGCGTGCACGAGACCACGCTGGATATTCGCGTATCCACGTTGCCGGTCCAGTTCGGTGAGTCGGTCGTGCTTCGACTGCTGGATCACTCGGCCAATCTTTTGAGTCTGGAAAAGCTCGGCATGCCGGAGGACGTACTGGAGCGTTTCTATCGCATGATCGAGCGGCCATCCGGCATGATTCTTGTGACAGGGCCGACCGGCAGCGGCAAGACCACGACACTGTACTCGGCCTTGAACTACGTCAACAAACCGGCGACAAAAATTATCACGGTCGAAGACCCGGTCGAGTACCGGCTCGAGCGCGTCAATCAGGTCCAGGTGCATGCACGTATCGGTCTGGATTTTGGCCGGGTGCTGCGCACAGCTTTGCGTCAGGATCCGGACATCATTCTGGTTGGCGAAATGCGCGACCGGGAGACTGTCGATATCGGTCTGCGCGCCGCCATGACAGGACACCTGGTCTTCTCGACTCTTCACACGGTCAATGCGATGGCTACCGCAAGTCGCCTGCTGGACATGGGTGCGCCAGGCTACCTGATCGGGGCTGCACTGCAGGGCATCGTCGCGCAAAGACTGGTGCGGCGCGTGTGCGAGAGTTGCGCCGAACCAATCGAGCTCTCGCCCGGGCAAAGCGCCTGGCTGAAGGCACAGGTGCGAGCCAAGCGTTCCGCCAAGCCCGAATTCCAACGCGGACGCGGCTGCAATTACTGTCAGCTCACCGGCTACCGCGGGCGCATCGGCGTTTACGAAATGCTGGAGATGGACAATGGGCTCACCGACGCATTACGCCGTGAAGACCTGGGTGAATTCGCATCGCTGGCAGGCAAGAAACGCAGTTACGTCCCGCTCGTCAACTGTGCCCTGGACTATGCAGTCGCTGGCATAACGTCTCTCGAGGAAGTAATTCGTGTCGCCGGCGGACTTGACGGCGACGACGAGACCGTCGTCGAGGCAGCGGCGGCAGCCACGGGTGCGGCAACTGATGGCTGAATTCGCCTACAAGGGACGCTCGGCCAACGGCGCGCTGATAACCGGCAAGCTGTATGGCAACTCTGCCGATGCGGTCGCCGGACGCCTCGTCAGCATTGGCGTCACGCCGGTCGAGATTCGCGACCTGACCACCACGGGCAGCCTGACCGTGTCGGACCTCGTGACGCGCTTCAGCGGCGGCCAGCCGACGACCAAAGACCTGGTGCTGTTTTGCCGCCAAATGCACACTATTACCCGCACCGGACTACCGCTGCTGCGGGGGCTGACGGGGCTGATGCAGACAACCCACAATCAGATCCTGAAATCCGCGCTGGTCGAAGTCATCGCCAGCCTCGAGTCAGGCCGCGAACTCTCGAAATCACTGCGGGCCCATCCGACGATCTTCTCACCCCTGTTTGTAAATCTGATCGAGATCGGTGAAGCAACCGGCACGCTGGATGTCGCATTTCAACGGCTGTACGAATACCTGAGCATGGACCAGGAGGTGCGCGACCGCGTCAAGTCGGCGATCCGTTACCCGGTCATTGTGTTGATCGCGATTGCGGTCGCACTTTCCATTATTACGGTTTTCGTGATTCCGAATTTCGCGCCGATATTCCGCACCCTGGGCGACAACATCCCGCTACCGACCCGGATCATCATGGGCGTATCGAATTTCGCCATTGACTACTGGATGGTCGTGATTGGCGCCGTCGTCGCTGTAATCGTTGCTGCTTCGATATACGTTAAGTCCGAGGCGGGTCGAATGCGCTGGGACAGGTGGAAACTCAGTATTCCCGTGACCGGAATAATCGTACGTAACGCTGCGCTGTCAAGGATAACGCGTTCATTGGCTGTGTCGCTGAGTGCCGGGCTGCCAATCAACGAAACCCTGCGCACGGTATCGGCGTCGATCGGCAATAACTGGCTAGGCGAGAAGATGTCGCTTCTCAGCAAGGGCATAGAACGTGGCGAGTCGTTGTCGAGCACCGGGGCCAACAGCGGTTTATTCACGCCGCTGATTCTGCAAATGATCGCGCTGGGTGAGGAAACCGGCGCGTTGCCTGAACTCCTGGAAGAATCGTCGGACTTTTACAAGCGTGAAGTGGACTACGGTCTCGACAATCTCAGCGCCGCGATCGAGCCGATACTGATCGTGGCGGTCGGCGCCGTGGTGCTCGTGCTTGCGCTCGGTGTGTTTCTGCCGATGTGGGACATGGTCTCGCAGGCGAGGGCAGGTGGATGATGAGTGAGGGCACATTATTCGTTCGCGATGCCAGGCTGGCATTGACACGCCCCTTTGAATCGGGTTTTTCATTGCTCGAACTCGTCGTGGTGATCGTGATCATCAGCATACTCATGGCCGTCGCGATCAATCGCCTGCTGCCATACATCGACGAGGCGGAACGGGTCGGCGTACTGACCCTAGAAAGCCAGATCAAAAGCACGCTGATGACGTCGGCGGCAAAGCGCATCGCGGGCGGCAGAGCGGCCAGCATCTCCGAACTCGATGGCAGCAATCCCATGCAGCTTATGCTCGAGACGCCGCAGAACTATGTCGGTGAGCTTCGCGGATATGACGAGAGTTCGGTCCCTCGCCGCAATTGGTATTTCGATCTGAATACACGACGGCTCGTGTACCGCATAGGACGGCGATTTGGCTGGCCCGATGACGACGAGTCCATGGATAACCCCGAGTTCGAAGTTCGCGTTGCCTTCGATGATCGCAATGGCAACGGGCGCTTCGAGCCGGGTACAGACGAGCTGTACGGCATACGCCTGCAACGCGAAGCCGGTGCCCAATGGCTTGTCGGAAAGAATTCCGCGGGGCGATGACCGTGTCCATGCATCCGCGGGTGGAGGCGGGTTTACATAACTGTGAAGGGGGTCACAGACCCCCACCTCGACCATGCGGAAAATCCACAGGGATGCGTAAAGCACCACCTGTGATGCGTAACTTATGGTTCTTGAAAGAGTTTTTTAGTGCTCGATTTTAGTCGCCCGAATAAAACGGCGAAATGATATTGGAGGTTTTGAAATGAACAAGGCAACGAAAGGTTTTACGCTCATCGAACTGGTGGTCGTTATTACGATACTCGGAATTCTGGCGGCATTCGCCATTCCGCGTTTCGCCAACCTGGAAACCGAGGCGCGCATCGCCGCAGTGCAAGGGCTGGCCGGCAGTGTTCGCAGTGGCGCCACGCTGGCACACAGCTTGTCGCTGGCCAAGGGCCTCGCACCTGCCGATCCGGTCGATATGGAAGGCACGGCCGTCGCGATGGCGAACCGCTATCCCACGGCCGCGGCCATTCAGGCAACGCTGGTTGACACGACCGGCTTTGATTTCGCAGGGGGCGTGTTCGAGAAACAGGGCGCTACGGACCCCGCCGAATGCAGTGTCACTTATGTTGCACCAGCGGCAGGCGAATCGCCAACGATAACCGTTAACGTCGACCAGTGCTGAGTGCTCGGTCATTTTGAAACCTCCCGAAAATGCGCCCTTCGGGGCGCCTTTTTCTCTGGTGATCGTACTGATCAAAGGACGATTGACATGAAGACAACAGCTCGCAGCGGACAACGCGGGTTTACGCTGATCGAACTGGTGGTCGTGATCACGATCCTCGGTATCCTTGCGGCATTCGCGATCCCGCGTTTTGCTTCGCTCGAAACCGAAGCGCGGATCGCCGCGATTCAGGGTCTGGCTGGCAGCGTACGCAGCTCTGCTGCGCTCGCTCACAGTCTGTCGCTGACGCAAAACAATCCACCCACGGTCAACGTTGAAGGCAACATCATCAACATGACCAACGGCTATCCTGTTGCCCCGGACATCGATGATACGCTCGCCGATTTTACGGGCTATGCGTTTGCCGAGGCAGGCGGCACGGGCACATTCACCCGGCCCGGGTCCCCAACTCCTGCGAATTGCAGCGTTTCGTACACAACAGCTGTCGCCGGATTCTCGCCAGCAATCGTGGTAGATGTGTCGGGGTGCTGAATGCCGTGCCGTTTTCGAACGCACACAATCCGGCCTGGTAACCGACATCGGCAATGTGATGATTTTGGTTCCGACGCTAACGCTGGTTTTACCGTGGTCGAACTCGTCCTTGTCATCGTCATTGTCGGCGTGCTGGGCGCAATAGCGGGACCACGTTTTTTTTCCCATTCCACTTTCGACGAGCGCGCCTACTATGACGAGCTCGTTACCTCCTTACGCTACGCACAGAAAGTCGCTGTGGCTAGCGGCTGTCGTGTCCGCGTGGACATCACGGCAACAACTTACTCACTGACGCAACAATCGCCGCAGGCCGGACACTGCGATTCGACTGACGCAAGCTTTCCGATACCGGTGCGCCTGGCGAGCGGCGAGAATATGAACGGATCGGCGCCGGACGGAATTAGCGCTGCCCCCGCCATTACATTGATTTACGAGCCGCTGGGCAGGACGAATCTCGCGGCCAACCAGATTATCAGCGTCGGCAGCCGTACGCTCACGATTCAGTCCGAAAGCGGGCTCGTGGTGACGCAATGACACCGGCAACTCGACCGCAACGCGGCGTTACGCTCATCGAACTTATCGTATCGATCGTGATCGTTTCGATTGCTGCAAGCGCCGTACTCGGCGTGCTGTCGATGTCGACGGCACACAGCGCCGATCCGATGATCCGTCACCAGGCGACCGCTATTGCCGAATCTTATCTCGAGGAAATAATGCTCAAGCCGCTGACCGATCCCGATGGCGTCGACGGCGAGGCGGCGCGCGCCGACTTCGACGACCTCGATGACTATGACGGTTTGTCGGACGCAGGGGCTCGCGACCAGTTCGGGTCGCCCATGGCCGGCCTAGGAGATTACAACGTTGCCGTGACTGTGACGCCTTCACCGGCGCTGCCCGCCGTTCCGGTTGCGGACGCGCTGCGCGTCGATGTCGTGGTCACGCACACGAACGCCGTCAATTTCGCGTTGAGCGGCTATCGCACGAGGTTTTGAGGCGATGAGCAGCGGACAACGAGGCTTCACGCTGGTCGAACTGGTCATCACCATTACGTTGACCACGATCGTCGTCTCGTTCATGGCCATGTTCATCTCGGGACCTGTGCGCGCATACAACGATCAGGGCCGCCGCGCCGAGCTCGTCGATCTGGCCGAGAATTCCCTGCGCCGTATCACCAGAGACATACATCGAGCGCTGCCGAACAGCGTTCGCTTGAACACGTCGGGCAGTACGGTCGCCCTCGAGCTGCTGAACACGGTGGACGGAGCGCGCTACCGGGATCGGCCGCCGCCCGGCGACCCGACCAAGCGCTTACAGTTTTCGTCGTCCGACGGTGCGTTTAACAGCGTCGGCAGTTTCCGCAATATCACGAAGCCGTTTTCGTCGAACAGTCATTATATTTCCATCTATAACGTCGGCGTACCTGGCGCAAATGCCTATGAACTCGCCAATGTCATCACACCGGCCGGCACGCAGATCGACATCGATGCCGACGCGATCCCGGGTGAAGACAATGTGCGGCTTTCGCCCGCATTCAAATTCGCGTTTGCATCGCCAGGTCAGCGCATGTTCCTGGTCGAAGGAGCCGTAAGCTATTTGTGTGATACCGCCGCGGGTACGCTGATTCGCTATTCGGGCTACGCGATCACGTCCGATCAGACCGCGCGAGACAGCGACGCGGAGCTGCTTGCAGCCGGCGCCGAATCGACGCTGATCACGAATCGCGTCAGCGCCTGCAGCATGGGCTATGCGCCGGGCACGTCGCAGCGCGCCGGGCTCGTATCGATCGCGCTCGCCGTGTCGGATACGGGCGAAACTGTGTCACTGCTGCACCAGGTCCATGTGGACAATGTTCCCTGAGCAATGCGTATGCAAACAAAAGTACAAAAAGGTTTTTCGCTGGTGCCCGCGCTGTTCCTGTTAGTGGTGCTCGCCGCGCTCGGAATCGTCGCTGTGCGCCTTTCGGCCGTGCAGCAACAGACGGTCGTGCTGGCCATGCAGAGCGCGCGCGCTTATGCAGCGGCGCGTTCCGGCGTCGACTGGTCGGCATATCAAGCACTGGTAAACGGCAGCTGCGCCAGCTCGACACTAAGCCTGACCGAAGCCGGGCTGGACGGTTTTTCGGTGGATACCACCTGCAGCAGCACGACGCACGCCGAAGGGCCGAACACGGTAACTGTTTTTGTGATCGACGCGTTTGCCTGGTCGGGCAATTACGGGACGCCCGATTATGTATCGCGGCGTATACGGAGCACGGTGACCGATGCGACGTGATGCAACACTGCTGATAATTGCGTGCCTGATGCTTGCTGCGAAGGGCGTCGGCGCGGCGCAAGTCTGCACGACACAGCAAGTCGGCAACCAGGAGTTTCGAGGTATCTCCGGAGAGTCCGATAGCAACGTGATCGCCGTGGGTAAGAAAGGCGCTATCTATCGCTACGATGGCTCGGGCTGGAATGCCATGACCAACCCAAGCAACGAAGATCTGAACGATGTCGAAGTTGTGGACTCGAACACCGCATTCGCTGTTGGCAGGAAAGGCGAGGTGCTGCAGCTGGCCGGTGGTGTGTGGACATCCATCGGCGGTTTCACCAGTGAGGACCTGTTTGGTGTCTGGGCGGCCTCTGCGACCGAGGTCTACGCCGTCGGCAAGAAAGGGACGCTGTTTCGTTATGACGGCAGTACCTGGACCGATGTAAGTACCGCTGCAGGAACCAACAACAAGGATCTAAAAGATGCCTGGGGAGACGCCGATTCATTCTACGCGGTCGGCGACGATGGTCGGCTGTACCGCTATGACCGAAATGCCGGCAGCTGGCTGCCACCCGATACATCTTGCACCAGCGGTAGCAAGTTCACAGATTTGTGGGGAGATGGTGGCGGCAACGTCTATCTCGTCGGCAAGGACGAAGTATTCCTTTATGACGGAGCCGCCTGTGCCGTCGTTGCGACGGCGAGTGAAGATCTTCTGGGTATTTCCGGCTGGACATATGGCGGTGATGTTCTGGCGGTCGGCAAAAGGGGCACCGTGTTTGAATACGACGGGTCTACATGGATAGAAACGCAGGATGGCGCCGACGATTTCAATGACGACTGGCTATCATCAGCGGGCAATGCCTACTACGCTGGCAAACAAAAGAAATTGACCGTTTGCCAATGCGTCGATTGTCCGATTCTCGGTTTGGCACAGTTCGTCATAACCCACGATACTTATGGCATCCATTGTCTGGATGAAGTCGTGCAGGTGCAGGTGATCGATAGCACCAGCGGCACACCAAAAATCGATTACAACGAGCAGGTCACACTCGACACCCAATCGGGGTTCGGCAGTTGGGGTCCGATTGCGGGCAGTGGTACGTTCAATGACGCCACAGCGAACGATGGTCTTGCAACTTACGACTGGCCACTTGGTGAATCATCGGCGACATTCGCGCTCTCCTATCCCGAGGGCCCGGCAGCAATCGACATTGACGTCTATCAAACGAGCGACACCGGCATACGCGATAATGACGCGGAGGGCGCGATCGGCTTCTCCGCCAGCGGATTCACGCTTACAGCGGCTGCACTTCCTAATCCACCGCCGGCCGTGATCGTTCCTTTCATGGCGCCGCAGACCGCGGGCACGGACTTTCCGCTTCACATCGCGGCCTATGGCGAGACGGCGAACGATCCGGTATGCGGCATCATCGAATCCTACACCGGTCCCATGAATCTCAAGTTCTGGATGGACTACATCAACCCTGGCGGCGGCACGCTGGCCGCGTCCGTTGACACGGTCGGGATCCCGGTTGCCGAGATGGCGGCGACGAACCAGCCGGTCGTGTTCACGAATGGACAGGCGGCCGTTACAGGCAAGTACAAGGACGTTGGACGAATCCGGGTCAACGTCAAGGACGACAGCCTCGCGCATCCGGATCTTCCCGACGGAATTCTCGGCGCAACGGCGGATTTCGTCGTCAAGCCATTCGGATTTATTCTGTCGAACATTGAAGACGGGGCCGGCAACCCGAACCCTGCGGCGGCGGACGCGAGCGGTGCCGCGTTCATTGCGGCCGGCGAAGCGTTTTCCGTCACAGTAACGGCGGTCGACGCCGAGGGCGATATCACGCCGAACTACGGTCAGGAGAATATCCCGGAGACGGTGTTGCTCACGCCAACGCTCGTCGCCCCGGCCGCGGGCGACAATCCGCCGCTGGGCGCCGCCGCCGGTTTTGGATCATTTGTCGCCGGGCAGGCAACCGGCGCGACCTTCAGCTGGCCCGAGGTCGGTATCGTTACGCTAACGCCGTCGATCGGCGACAACGACTATCTCGGCGCTGGGGATGTTAGCGGCATTGCATCTGGCAATGTCGGACGCTTCATTGCGCACCATTTCACGACCGCCTTGAATTCGCCAACGTTCGCAACGAGCTGTGCGGCAGGATCATTCACTTATATCGGTGAGTCGTTCACCTATTCGAACGACCCGGTAATTACGGTTACTGCGAGAGCGCTTGCCGGCGAGATCACGGAAAACTACACCGGTAATTTTTTCAAGATAGACAACGCGAGTCTTCCGGACCCGGTGTATACGGCAGTACCGGCAACGCTCGATACTTCGGGGTTGCCACCGGGGTCCAGCGATCCGGCCGTTGCGTCTCTGGGTGCCGGCGTTGGCACGCTTACGTTTTCGAGCGGCAGCGGCTTACTGTTTACCCACGGCTCAGAGCAGGCGCCGTTTGACGCAGACATACGGCTCAGCATCGATGTACTCGATGCGGACAGCGCCGCGGCAACGGGTAACCCGATCGTGTTTGGCAGCGCCGGCGGAATAATTTTCGATTCGGGCGCGAACATGCGCTACGGTCGCGCTCGACTGCTAAATGGCTACGGGTCAGAACTGGTGGATCTCGCGTTACCGTTCAGGACGGAGTATTTCGTCGATGCCGCTATCGGGTTCGTGCCCAATACAGGCGACAGTTGCACGACTGCCGTTGACCTGTCCCTTGGCGTATTTACCGACAACCTGGCGGACGGGGAAACCTGTGTTCTGGATACTGGCGCGCCCGGTGACAGCAACGAAGGTTGCGTCGCTGCTGGACCATTGGCGCTGCGCTATCGCGAGCCACCGCTAGGGGGTGACTTCAATCTGCACCTGCGCGCTCCAGGCGCCACGAACGACGGCAGCACGACGGCAACGGCGGACGTGCCCGACTGGCTGGAATTTGATTGGAACACCGCAACGCCGGGGCTCGAAGATCCGACGGGTACTGCTGTATTCGGTATTTTTCGCGGACAGGATCGACGCATCTATACCCGCGAGTTGTATTAGCTCAGGCCCCGCGCCATCGCATCAAATCTACTGCTACACTCTGACCTTATCTTCCGGAGTGCTCGAGCGACGTGCAGTTTGCTGAAGTTTTTCTACGATTGGGCTGTAGTCTTGTCGCGTGGATGGTGCTGTATGCGCATTTCCTGTGGCTCGCGGCGCTGTACGCCATGGGTTGCGGACCCGACGGCGACGAAATGCACCGGCTGCTCCTCGGCCTCGCACCATTTACATGCGGCTTTGCCTTTTTGTTACGCGTGACCCGGCCATTCGCGGAAATACACAGCATTCTGCGCTGGCTGGGCGCGCCCCTGTTGCTGCTGCTGCCGTTTGCTGTGCGTAGTGTCTGGCACGTGTTTCAGGCGGTCAACATCAATTCATCGGCCATCTGCACGAGCGACGCTCCGACGACATGGCAATCCCTGTGGGCGCCGGTTCAGCTGACTACGGCGCTGCTGGTTGCCTATATGGTTGTAAGGGTCTGGCGCAGCGTGGCACTCGATGCCAGGGTCGACGCGAATAGCTAAATATCAATCATGAGTTGACAGTTGTTTACAATTGTTTGATTGAAATGGCTGCTCTCGAGTGAGAAGATTCAGCGGTTCAAACAACATAAAAATTGGGGAATCAATATGTCTATGATGTCAGAATTCAAAGACTTCGCCATGAAGGGTAACGTAGTCGATATGGCTGTCGGCATCGTCATCGGTGGAGCTTTCGGCAAAATCGTATCGTCATTCGTCGCCGACGTGCTGATGCCACCAATCGGTATTTTGCTTGGCGGCGTCGACTTTTCGGATCTCGCTGTTACTCTCAAAGCAGCCGCAGAAGGCGCAGAAGCGGTAACGATGCGGTACGGTGTATTCATACAGACCGTTGTCGATTTCGTGATTATCGCATTCGCGATATTCATGGTCGTTAAAGCAATGAACAGCATGAAGAAGAAAGAAGAAGCAGCTCCGGCAGCGCCGCCGGCGCCGAGCAAGGAAGAAGTGCTGCTTACGGAAATCCGGGACGCGCTGCGTTCGAACTGATTTCGCAAGTAGCCCAATCAGTAAACAAAGGGCCCGGCTGGATACAGCCGGGCCCTTTTTCTTCAGGCCTGTCGTAGCGCTACGAGGCCTAGTCCATCGGGATCTTGATCTTCTGCCCGGGATAGATCTTGTTCGGGTCAGGTATCAGTTCTTTATTCGCCTCATGAATGCGCGTGTAGAGCGACGCCTTCCCGTAGAACTTCTTGGCAATGCCACCCAGGGTATCGCCGCTGACAATCTCGTAGAACTCGATTTTCTCTTTCTCTTCTTCAACCGGTTCCGGAAACGTCAGGTCGTCGGCAATGATCCTCTCCACACCTTTCACATCGCCCGCGATCAATAGAGCCGTGCTGCGCGTCGCCTCATTCGGGCAGTCGCCGCATATTGTGGCGACGCCGTCGTCGAACTTGACGTCCAGGTTTTTGATTCCAGAAAGCTTGATTTCAAGATGTTGCTTGATGCTGTCTGCGGCTTCGTCGTCTGTATCGAACAACTGTCGTCCGACGTCTCTTGCGAAATCTAGTAGGCCCATGTCTGCTCCTCGGTTGCTTAGGTCTGGTCGTCGATCGAGGCGCCCGGTGCTGAGCTCGCAACGCTCTTCATGCCGTTGGCACATGCGGACTCGGAGGCATAGCTCTGACTCGTGCCAACTACCTGACCATTGGTCGACTTCAAGTTAAAGCGGAACTTGCCGCTGCTCGTTGTCTTCTTTTCGAAACAATCAGGATTTGAGCAGTTCTTCTGAACCGACGCAATTCCGTTCTTGCAAGAGGCTTTAGTTTTGTAACCCTCACTCGAGAGTATCGTTTCACCGTTGCCTGCTTTCAGCCGAAACCGAAACTCGCCGGCCTTGTCTTTGTAACACTCGAATTTTCCCGCCATCAGTCGTTCCTCATATCTACTAGTTATTGGGGCATTAATCGTCTAAAAGGAAGGTCACCTTCATCGTAACCCTGTATTCTGAGACTTCACCGTTTTTGACAACGATCTTCTGTTCCTTCACCCACGCGCCTTCGACGTGGTTGATGGTCTTGCTGAATCTCTTGATTCCCTTGCGGACGGCATCTTCAAAGCTCTTCTCGGACGATGCGGATATTTCTGTCGTTCTTGCGATGCTCATGTTCGTCTATCTCCAGCTGTCTTAAAATAGCGGAAAACCGACCCGCGGCCATGGCTGCCACCAAGGCAGGATTTGGTTGGGTCAACAGGGATTCCGATTCGTTGCTATTGCTTGTGCCGCAAATTACACACCGCAGAATCAGGAAATGCAATTCGCGACGACATTATTGGCTGGTGATATGGCAATCACAAGCTGTGTTGCGCAAAACATACAGATTAGACGCCCTCGAAATCTTGTTGCACTGGCTTAGAACGCGCTGGAGGGCTATAGTAGCGAGAATGCAACAAAAACTGATCTCTCAGCTGCGAGATCCGCGCGAGACGATCGCTTGTCGCTTTCGGCAAGCCATATCACAAGCCATATCAAAAGGGGTTAATTAAAGATGAAAAACAATTGGCAGCACCTAAGCGTGTTGGGTCTGGTAATCGCCGCCGTCGGCCTGCCGGTGCAATTTGCGATTGCACAAGAGGCCGCCGACGATGAAGACGACCTGATCGAAGTGATTACCACGATCGGTTCTCGAAGCTCCCAGCCACGCTCGGCTTCGGACAAGCCCGTTGCGGTGGACTCGATCGGGTCCGAATCCATGCAAGCGACAGGCCAGACAGAGGTTGGCCGCATGCTTCAGTCTCTGGCGCCGTCCTTTAATTTCTCGAGTTCGAGTATCAGTGACGGAACAGACGCATTGCGTCCCGCTACTTTGCGCGGACTCGGTCCGGATCAGACCCTGGTACTGGTCAACGGCAAGCGCCGGCACCAGGCATCGTTAATTCATATCAATACGTCGGTCGGTCGCGGCACCGCGGGTACCGACATGAACGCGATTCCCGCAGCATCGATCAAGCGTATCGAGGTTTTGCGTGACGGTGCTGCGGCTCAGTATGGTTCTGATGCGATTGCGGGCGTCATTAATATTGTCCTCGACGACGATTCAGAGGGCGGGCACTTTGGTGTATCTGCAGGCGAATATTCCGAAGGTGACGGCCAGACCACGAACGTCGATTTCAGCAAAGGATTTGAACTCGGCGACGCCGGTTTCCTGCACGCGGCATTCAACTTCCGCGATCGCGACTTCACAAATCGCGCCGGACTTCACGGATCGTGTCAGTTTCCCGGATGTGTCGACACCGATGGCAACGGCATTTTAGAGCCCGGGGATCCGCGTGAGGTCACGGCGCCGAGGGATACGTTCCGGATTGGTGATGCCATATCCGAGCAGTTTGCGATGACGTTGAATACTGCGATCGAGCTGGGTGATGGTGAACTCTATGGATTTGTAACCTATTCGAATCGCGACAACGAATCCGCAGCTTTCTTCCGCCACAATGCCAACACTGACGGCAATGCGCCGATGGCCGATGGCGATGCGACCATACCGGCGGGCTTCTTGCCCAAAATCAATTCCGAGAACACGGATCTGTCGTACAACTTCGGTTACAAAGTCGAGTTCAGCAATGACGCTTCACTCGACGTTTCGATTACCGATGGCGGCAATACGATCGACTATGTCACGAGCGATTCGATAAACTCGTCATTCGCGAACGCGCAGCGTTTTACGACGACATTAACGCCGGATGAGATTCGCGCAACCGTACCGCGTGAAGCGGCAGCCTATGGCCTGGAACTCAATTTGCGGACCATCAATCTCGATTTCACGCAAACCTTTGGCGATTTTTTCTTCGCAATGGGCGCGGAATTGCGCACGGATGAATACAAGATCATTGCCGGCGAAGAGTATTCCTACCGTGACTACGACACTGAGAATGGCGTTTCGCTGTTCGCAGAGGACCGCGCCGCCGGCATCCAGGGATTCCCTGGCATCGGGCCGCAATCCGCGGTCGATGAGGAGCGTGACGTATTCTCGGTATACTTGGACGGTGAATACTCTTTTTCCGAGAATCTCCTGGTTAACGGCGCAGTTCGTTACGACGACTATGACGGCTTTGGCGACACGGCAAACTTCAAGCTAGCGGCCAATTTCGGCCTGACCGACAATGTGAGATTGCGCGGTGCGGTCAGCAGCGGCTTCCGCGCACCGTCGATGCAGCAGCTCTATTTCAATAACGTCGGCACGCAGTTCGTACCGGACGTCAACGATGTGGATGGAGATGGCGATGTTACCGAACTCATTGCGGTACAGGTTGGGACTTTCCGTAACGACAGTACCCTGGCGCAGGCGATCGGCATTCCGGCTTTGAAAGAAGAGGAGTCCACCAATTTCAGCGTCGGTATCGCTGCGGACATCACGGATCGATTCAACGTGACGATTGACTACTATTCCATCGACATCGACGATCGCATCGTGATCAGTAATCGTCTTGGCTCGGGCTTGTCCAGCGCCCTCGATGCCGCGCTGATTCAGGCCGGCGCAGGCGCGGGGCAATTCTTCCTGAACGGTGCGGATACCGAAACCGATGGTTTCGATATCGTTGCCGAATACGCAGGTATCGAGCTCGCCGGAGGCGATCTTGATTTGACGCTAGCGGCCAATTTCACGGAAACCGACGTGGTCAAGGTATTCACGCCTTCCGGATCAGGACTCGAGTCTGTCGATGTCGAGGACGTGTTCAACGCACAGGACATCTCGATCATCGAGGAATGGCAGCCGGAAGACCGCATAAGCTTCAATGCGTCGTACATGCGCGATGCTTTAGCCGTGAATCTCGCCTTGAACCGTTACGGCGAATACACGGTAACGGATGGCGGCCGGCAGACGTATGGCGCCGAACTGTTGACCGACATCCATATTGCGTATTCGTTCGAAAACGGCATCACGCTGAACCTGACCGGCAACAACATCTTCGATGTGACGCCGGACAAGAATGAGATCGGTAACTCTCGGGCAGGAGCAATCGAGGACGGCCCGGGCGGTCCGATCATTGTCGACAGCGCCGGCGTATTCCAGTTCTCGCGTCGTTCGGCACCATTCGGCTTTAATGGTGCGTATTTTTCTGCCGGATTCTCCTGGGACTTCTAGTTTCACGGATTTTCTTCGGCAGAACTTGTCGCGGTAGCGAAAGGCCACACCCGACGGGTGTGGCCTTTCTTCATGACAGGCGCATCATGCTGTGGCACATTCAGCGGCTTTCTAAACCATGGCAATAGGGTAGCGTTCACTGTGCAGTGGCAGCATACATTCGCAGCCCTGGTCTCTCTTGGAGCTGCTTTGTCCAACGTCGTGCATGCGGACGACGCGGACGAACAAGAGCTCTCCGAGATCATGGTCACCGCCAGCCGCGTTGCGAACACACGGCCTGCGGGCACGTATTCGTCCGTCGCGACCCTGTTGCGCTTCGATCCGCTGACTGAATTACAGTCGCGCGGCTTGCCCGAGGGCCAGGCCGACGTCACGGCGCGCGGCAGTCTGTTCGAGAATACCGGTTTCCGCGCCGGAGCGGTTACGGTGATGGATCCGCAGACAGGCCATTACGCGGCGGATCTGCCGATCGACCCGGAATTTCTGACGGCCCCCGAGCTCCTGACCGGCATCAGTAATTCGCTGGCCGGATTCAACTCGAACGTCGCAACCATCTCGTATGCGCTTCGCAGGATCGACGACGGTGGGTCTGTGCTGGTCGGCGCAGGAAGCGACTCACTGCAGTTCCAATCGTTGCGGCTGGCAAACGCTGCAACGACGCAAGCCAATGGCGAGCTGGGTGCCGCGATTTCCTTGTCGCGCTCCGAGGGAGATGGCACCGTTACCAACGGCGACCACGAGTTTGAGCGCTACAATCTCCACCTGCAGCGTGGCACGGTGGGCCAACAGACAGACCTGATTCTGAGTTACCAGGACAAGTTCTACGGCTGGCCCGGCGCGTACACGGGTTTCGCGACGCTGCCCGAGACCGATCACACCAAAACGACGCTGCTGTTGCTGAACCATCGTACCGAGGTCGACAGTGGCTGGTGGCAAGTGGGCGCGTTCTACCGCCGGCTCGAAGACGACTACGACTTCGATCGAAGCACCCAGGAGTCGGGGACCCCGGGATCTTTCGATCATGAAACGCGCGTGATTGGCATCGGTTTCGATGGACTGTATCGTCGCGGCATTGTGGACTGGCGCTTTGCGGGGCAGGTAACAGCCGACGAGCTCGTTTTCTCAACCGACCTTACCGAGGGCGATTTCAATTCGCGGAATTACGTGTCGTTGCGCGTCGCGCCCGCGATCGATGTGCTGCGTCGCGGCGATCAAACCATCACGCTGCAGCTCGGCGCCACGCTGGACAAATCGAACCGCGACGATAGCGCCGTATCCCCGCTGCTCGGCGCGACATATCGCAAGATGACGACAAGCGGCAGCCATTACGTTGCCATCGAGTACGCAGGCACGTCGCAGCTGCCTGGTTACACGGTCCTGAATTCGCGGCCGGCCGGGCTGTTCGGTGGCAATCCCGATCTCGGCCGTGAGAAAGCCAGGCAATTGTCGATCTCAGCCGGCAAGGAAACCGCCGACTGGGATGGCAGGCTCACCGTGTTCTATCGTGAGGACGACGACCTGGTCGACTGGACATTTGCTTCCAGCGCACCGTTTGCGCGCCAGGCGAACCCGGTCGACGTCGACGTTTTCGGCGTCGAAGCCTTCTTGCGTCGGCAGTGGGAGTCGTTTGACCTGGTCGGTGGCTACACCTACCTCGATAAGGATGCCGACTACGGGTCAGCCGTCGTTGATGCAAGTTTCTACGCCCTGAATTTCGCAACACATCGGGCAACGCTGGCGGCACGCTACCATTTTGCCGAGCGGCTCGAGCTGCGCTGGGACAATGAGTACCGGCAGCAACGCAAGAACCCGCTGCGCGGCAGTTCCGACAAGGCATTGCATGTGTCGCTGGCACTCGCATGGGAGCCGCGTGCTGATGAAGGTCTCGGCCTGGCCATCACGGCGGACAATCTTACCGATGATGACTACGAGCAGTTTCCGGGCACGCCGGCCGTCGGCCGGCAAATAAGCCTGAGCGCTAGGTACCTGTGGTAGCCGCGATCCAGTTCAGCCAGTCGCCGGTTACTTCATCCCGATTGACCTCGTTCAGCATTTCGTGCCGGCCCCCGGGGTAGATCTTCAATTTGATTCGCTGATGAGAAGTCTGCGCGTAGTGCATGGCGAGCTTCGTCATGCCTTTGTCGCCACCGACGGGATCCGAACCGCCGCCAGAAATCAGAATCGGCAGATCGGACGGGATTCGCATCAAGGCATTGTCGGATGAGATGTAAAAGAGTCCGCCAAGCATATCGAGCCACAGGCGACAACTACTCTGCCCGCCGCACAATGGATCGCGCACATATTTGTCGACCTCCGCGGAATCACGCGACAGCCAGTCGAAGTCGGTTCGCGCCGGAGCGAAAGACTTGTTAAAACTGCCGAAGCCGATCCGGTCAAGCAGCGCACTTTTGCCGCGAACGCCCAGCCGCCAGGCTTCGATCCACGCAATCACGTAAGCGGGCGCGAGCTCCAATCGCGACGGCCATGCGGAACCGCTCAGAATCAGTCCGGATAGTTGCGCGCCGAAGTGCATTGCGAACGTCTGGGCGATGAAGGAACCCATGCTGTGTCCGAGGAGAACCGCGGGTATGCCCGCGAACTGCTCGCGAATGAAAGCATGGACCGCCTCGGTATCAGAATTGACTAGTTGCCAACCTTCGCGATCGGCAAAGTGCCCGGGCTCATCGCCGTGGTTACCATGCCCCCGATGATCATGAATGCACACGGCATAACCGCGCGCGGCAGCCGCTGCTGCAAAGCGGCCGTAGCGGCTGGAATGCTCGGCGAGGCCGTGCACGACCTGGATGACACCTGTCACGTCGCTCTCTGGCCGCCAGAGCTGCACATGAATATCGCGGCCGTCGGCAGCGGCCAGAATCTGCTGATGATGTAACATTGCAGGACATCCTATACTGAACGCACCTGCGATTGCAGCCACAAAATACGAGTATCGGAACCGATGATAGATCTCTACTACTGGCCCACACCGAATGGTCACAAAATATCCATCATGCTCGAAGAATGTGCGCTCGAGTACAACACGATTCCAGTCAATATCAGCGAAGGCGATCAGTTCAAACCAGAGTTTCTGAGAATCAGCCCGAACAATCGGATGCCCGCGATTATCGATAAGGACACCGGCATCTCGGTGTTCGAGGGCGGCGCGATTCTGATCTATCTGGCCGAGAAAAGCGGCAAGTTTCTCCCGGACGGTGACAAGGGCAGGTTTGAAGTACTGCAGTGGCTATTCTGGCAGGCTGGAGGCCTGGGGCCGATGGCCGGCCAGTTGAGTCATTTCGTCAGTTACACCAAAGAGCCGGTGCAATACGCCTATGATCGTTACGCCAACGAATACGATCGGCTGCTCGCGGTGATGGATGTTCGGTTGCGTGACCGAGACTTTCTGGCAGGAGATTATTCGATTGCCGATATGGCCGCGTTCCCGTGGGTGCTGCCGTATAAGCGGCTTGGTAACGACCTCGATCGTTTTGCCAACCTGCGGCGGTGGTTTGACGCGTTAAAGCAGCGGCCGGCCGTGCGTCGTGGCATTGACCTGGGCAAGGACTGGCGGCAAATAGAAACACGTAGCGACAAGGCGCATTCGGTCATGTTTGGCCAGAATTCGGCAACCGTTTTCAAAGCCGCCGAAGCGCTGGAGAAGTGAGTTGAAATTCTATGACTGCAAGACGGCGCCCAGCCCGCGACGCGTGCGCATATTTGCCGCGGAGAAAGGCATGCAGTTGGAAACCGTGCAAGTGGATCTCGCCAACGGCGAGCAGTTCGGCGCAGCGTTTCGTGAAATTAATCCGGACTGCGTGGTACCCGTTCTCGAACTCGATGACGGCAGCCGCATTACCGAGGTTCTCGCGATCTGTCAGTACCTCGAGGAGGTACAGCCGGAACCTGCGTTGATTGGCCGCACGCCAGTCGAACGAGCGATGACCATGAGCTGGGCGATCAAGGTCGAGCAATTCGGCCTGATGTCGATACGCGATGCATTTCGTAATGCCGCGAAAGGGCTGAAAGGGCATGCACTGACCGGCCCGCATAGCTACGAGCAAATACCGGAGCTTGCCGAACGTGGCCGCAAGGGTGCCGTCGCGTTCCTCGAGCGTCTCGAGCAGCACCTCGGGGGCAGTGAATTCGTCGCCGGGGAAATGTACTCAATAGCGGATATCACGGCGATGGTCTTCGTTGACTTTGCCGGCTGGATAAAGATCGGTCGCCCCGACGATGCCGTGCATCTCAGGCGCTGGTACGAAACCGTTGCATCGCGTCCGAGCACAGCGGCATGAAGTCGCGTCGGGTAGAGAAATGACGGCATGTACTGAACCTCAGCTGGCCTCGGCCGTACTGATGATTCGCCCGGTACGCTTCGAGAGCAACCCGCTCACGGCGGCGTCAAATCGATTCCAGGGTCGGTCACGCGCCTCACCAGAGGAACAGCAAGGCGCGGCGATGCGTGAATTCGATGCGCTGGTCGACCTGCTGCGGGATAACGGAGTCACGGTGATCGTCGTTGACGACACTGCTGAACCGCATAAGCCGGACTCGATATTTCCGAATAACTGGGTCAGCTTCCATGCCGACGGACGTGTCGTTCTGTACCCGATGGAAGCCGAAAACCGGCGCACGGAGCGCCGTGTGGATATCGTCGAGAAACTCGACCTGCAGTTTGGCTACACGGTTCGCGAGATCATCGACCTGTCGCATCATGAGCAGGCGGGGCACTATCTCGAAGGCACTGGCAGCATGGTTCTCGACAGGGCAAATCGCGTTGCCTACGCCTGTCTGTCATCGCGGACGCACCTGGACGCGCTGGGCGATTTCGCGCAGCGCATGGGATACGACGTCGTCGCGTTCGACGCTGTCGATCGGGACGGTGTGGCTATCTATCACACCAACGTGCTGATGAACGTTGGCGAAAAGCTGGCGGTAATTTGTGATGAAGCCATCAGGCGCGACGATCAGCGGGCGGCTGTCATGAAGCGGCTACGCGACACGGGACACGAAACAATTTCACTCACTTACGACCAGCTCGAATCTTTTGCAGGAAATATGCTGGAATTGCGCACCGAAGACGGCGAGAGGTTGGTAGCGATGTCGCGGCAAGCAATCGATTCGCTGACGTCGCGGCAGCGATCGGTACTCGAGAAAAACGGCAAGGTTATCGCTGCCGCAATTGACACTATCGAAGCGTCGGCAGGGGGCAGTGTCCGATGCATGCTGGCGGAAATTCATCTGCCACAGAGCTAACAGGCAATCTTTAAATTCTTGAACTCGCCCATATATCGACAATAGTTTATGGGCTCAAAAAACCAGGAGAATACCCATGGCCAGAACTGAAGCCCCACGAGGCATGGTGGCTATTGTCGGGATCGTTGTCGTTTGCTCTCTTGTCTGGTTTTTCTTCGTCAAGACCGTGCCGCCCGGCCGGGTCGGCGTAGCGACACTGTTTGGTAACGTGGTTCCGGAGGGCTACACGCAGGGTATTCATGTCCCGGTCAACCCGCTCTATTCCTGGACGATGTTTGATGCGCGGGAAAAGACGCATCTCGAGACAGCCAATGTGCCGAGCCAGGACCAGCTGCAGACGCGCCTCGATGTCAGCGTGCAGTATCGCATCGACGGTGTCATGGCGCCGCGGATCCTCGAGGAAACCGGCGATGCTGAATCAGCCGTGCGGGTACATCTGATTCCGAAACTTCGGTCGCTCTTGCGCGAGCAGGGCAAGAGCATCCAGCGTGCCGAGGACTTCTTCCTTGAAGAGACGCAGGATACGTTGCAAAGGGCGCTGACCGAAGGACTGAAGGATTATCTGGCGCCCAAAGGCATTACGGTTACGGCCGTGTTGATACGTGACATCACGTTGCCGCCGTTCATCGTCGAGGCGATCGAACGCAAGAAAGAGCGTGAGCAGGCTGTGGAGAGAGAGCGCGCCGAACTCGAGCGCGTGCGGACCGAGCTGCAGCAGCAGGTCGCCCGTGCCGAAGCCGGCCGTCAGGCCGCTGAGGAGGAGGCCGCCCGCAAGCGAATCCTCGCGGACGCGCAGGCTTATGAAATCACGCAGATCAACAATGCGATCGCGAAGAATCCGGCGTATATTCAGTTGCAGTCACTAGAGGCGCTCAAGGCGATCTCCAAGGACCCGGCCAGCAAGATGTACTTCATGGACGGATCGAGTCCGAACCCGCTGCCGCTGATGCACCTTGGCGATACGCAGACACTGCAGCGCTAAGTCAGCCGCAGAGCAATGACGCGACGGGAGCCGGAGTGACCGGCTCCCGTCTTTTCAATAAGAAGAACAGATGAGCAAATCGCAAGACAAAATTCTTATGTGTCCGCCCGACTACTTCACGGTGGACTACGTGATCAACCCCTGGATGGCGGGCCACGAGGACTCGCTCAGCCTCGAGCGCGCCACCGAGCAGTGGCAACAGCTTCGCGATACGGTTAGCGAGTTTGCGGAAATCGTCACGATCGACCCTGATCCTGCACTGCCCGACATGGTATTCACGGCCAACGCCGGTGTCGTCTACGGCGACAAAGCGATCGCGAGTCATTTCATGCCCATGGAGCGACGCCCGGAAGAGCCCATATTCAAAAAGTGGTTCCGCGATAACGGTTTCGAGCTCTTTGAGCTTGACGAAAAAATCGGCTTCGAGGGCGCAGGTGATTGTCTGCTCGATCGCCGCGGGCCGTGGTTGTGGACCGGCTACGGATTTCGCACCGAGATCGAGGCGCATGCCGAAATTCAAGAGTTTTTCGACATTGAGCTCGTCTCGATTCGGCTAACGGATGAGCGCTTTTACCACATTGACACGTGCTTCTGCCCGCTGACGGACGGATTCCTGATGTATCACCCGCCCGCATTCGATTACGACTCGCGTATCGCGATCGAAAGCCGTATTCCGCCGCACAAGCGCATCATTGTCGACACCTTCGATGCCGGCAATTTTGCCTGCAATGCGATCAATATCGACGATCGTGTGTTCCTGCACCGGGCCTCTGATCCACTCAAAGCGCGATTGATGCTGGCCGGATTCAAGGTGCACCAAGTCGAGCTGACCGAATTCCTCAAAGCGGGAGGTTCGGCGAAGTGTCTGAGCCTGAAGCTAACCGAGCCGGTACGCTAGAGATGGCCGCGGCGCTTCGGTATAGCATTCGACCGAAGGACCCGGCCGCGCATCTCTATGAAGTCAAACTGACCGTCGAGAAGCCGGACCCGCATGGCCAGGTCTTCGCCATGCCGGCATGGATTCCTGGCAGCTACATGATTCGCGACTACGCCAAACATGTCGTTTCGATCTGTGCCGAGTCCGACGGTCTCGCGGTTGAACTCAGCAAACTCGACAAAAGCCGCTGGCAGGCGGCGCCGACGCAGCGCCCGCTGACCGTAACGGCCGAAATATATGGCTACGATCCGAGCGTGCGGGGAGCGCACGTAGACACAAGCCATGCTTACTTCAACGGGCCATGCGTATTTTTGAGCGTGGCTGGCCAGGAGGACACGCCTTGCGAGCTGGAGATTTTGCCGCCGACGGCGGCGTATGCCAGGGACTGGCGAGTAGCGACGGCGATGCGGCGCAAGGATGCCGAGCTTTATGGCTTTGGGAAGTATGAGGCGGACGACTATGCCGAACTGATCGACCACCCCGTCGAGATCGGCCATTTGTTGATCGGCGAATTTGATGTAAACGACATTCCTCACACGATTGCCATCCGGGGACACACTCGGGTCGACATCGCGCGCGTATGTCACGATCTGCAGCGCGTCTGCGCGCAGCAAATGAAGCTACTGGGCGTGCCCGAAGATCTTGACCGATATCTGTTTTTGCTGCACGCGCCTGGCAAGGCCTACGGCGGACTCGAGCATCGCTGGTCATCGAGTCTCGTTTGCGCGAGAGAGAACCTGCCGCTGCGCCGAGACTCTGACATTAGCGACGGTTACCGAAAGTTTCTCGGTCTCGTCAGCCATGAATACTTTCATCTGTGGAATGTGAAACGCATGAAGCCCGCTGCGTTTACGCCATATGATTTGACTAAGGAAATCCACACGGGGCTCTTGTGGGTGTTTGAGGGAATTACGTCCTACTACGACGATCTTGCGCTCGTGCGTTCCGGCCTGATTTCGCCGCAGAGCTATCTGGAGTTACTCGGGCAGACGAT
>JAOTUB010000155.1 GCA_029864095.1 Gammaproteobacteria bacterium
GCCTCGCTGTCGCCGCTTTTCGCGCGCAGCAATTCGCGCGCGGCGTGTTTGGCCTTTATTGACCAGCGCGCAGGATCAGTGACCGCGACGATCGGGGCGATGTTTGTGAATGCGCGTCGCTCCGATGCGGACCAACGCTTCAAGGACTTCAGTCCGAGGTCCTTCGCAACGTTCGCCGCGACGATTTGCGCGGACGCCTCGCGCGTCGCTCCACCCACGTCATTTAATGCTTCGCTCGCAAGCATGGAGCTCGTCTCGATCCAGCGTTCTTCGAACAGCTCACTAGCACGTGCGTCTGGCAACGTCAGGTGCATGTCGCAACTCGCCAGACGTCGCAGCGTTTTCAAGTCACTTCGATACGCCTTGTTGCGACGCATGCGGGCAGCTTCGCGCGTTGCGAGCTTGCGAATGTCCGACAACACAGGACGATAGCCGAGTCGGTAATAAAACCAGAAAGCGCCGCTTCTGAGACCTTCGCTGTTGTCGCCGCCAAACTGATACGGGTTAGCGATAAAACGCGTGCAGCCGACCAGCGCGTGATAGACACGCATGACCTGAATCCATAAGAAAGACGCCTCGCTGCCGCGATACTCATCGAAGATGTTGATGCCCGTGTTCACCTGCCGAAACATGACGCTCGAGCCACCGTAACCAATCGGTACACCGTTCGACAAAATCAGATAGCCCATCGTGCATTCGAGCGGGAAGCGAAAATCCGGCAGCAATCCGAACACGGCGACCGACACGCCTTCACCCACATCGACGAGATATACTTCATCGGGATTGGCGTGATTGAAGTGATAGGTCTCACGGTGCCGAGCCGCAAGTGACGCCATTGCGACATCGACCAGACGTGCTCCGTTACGTGCAGAAAGTCTCTCGATGTTCCCGACTGGTTCCTGAATGGACTTTTTGACGTTGCGCGACCGCTTGCGCATGCCGCTTTCGCGCGTTCGGATCGCTGCAACCGCGATTGCATTTCTTGATTTCGAGTACTTGCTGCCTTTGAGATCCCAGACCAGCGGCAGCTCGGCGGCGTCGTAAAGCTCTGCCCAGAACCGGCGCCTGCGTTTATCCTGCAGCTGTGCGAGCAACCAGTCGAAATCTGTCCCCGGGCCGCCACGGGCTGCCGATTGCAGCCACTCCTTGCTAGTGACGTAGCCGCCGTCAAAGTACTCGTCCTCCGCAGCCTGCAGCAGGTGCCGCAGCAACTCATCGAGGCGCGTCGCGTCATTGATGTCCCGCCAGTCGATCGAGACTTCTCCGGGCGCCCGCTGCGCCAGCCATCGGGCGACGTCAAATGAGAACCGATAATGAATCCGCGTGCTCGCGATGCCGCTGTCCCACAACTTGCTGCGCGCGGCACGCGGCAGGGCGGCAACGCATTGCTCGAACGCAAGCAATTGCGACTGCGCCATGCGCCGTTCAGCCTGCGACGTCGGGAACGCACGCTTGAAGCACAGCCGCTTGTGCAGGCGCGCTAACTCATTGGCGGGTCGAGGATTTGACGGCATAGGCATCTCGATCGTATGCGGTCGGGTCGGTCGGACAATAGGTAGTTGCCACGGCATGATAAGCTATGCACTGTCCTTCGAGGGGAGAATGATAATGACAAATCTCGACGCAACGGGCACCAAACCGCTTCGTGATTGGCCGATCCTGCTACTCCGGGTGTACACCGGCGTATTCTTTGCCTACCACGGCATCTCCAAGATAAGTCGTGGCAACTTCGCCGACGGTCTGGGCGGCTTTGTAACGATGCAACTGGAAAACAGCTTTGGTTTCTTTCGGCCATTTCTTGAATCGGTGGTGCTGCCGAACAAGGGTCTGTTCGCATTCCTCGTAGCCTGGGGCGAGCTGGCGATTGGCATCGCAATGATCCTCGGTCTTGCGACCCGCTATGCCGCCGTTGCGGGCGCGATTATGGTGGCGAGTTTCTGGTTTGCCAAGGGGCAGAGTGTCTTGGACGGGCAGAATCATGATTCGATTTGGTTCTTCATCTTCATCGTGCTGGCCGGCTTGCATGCGGGCAGGGTGATGGGTCTGGATCAGAAGCTCGTCGACCGGTTCAGGTTTCTCGCGTAACTGGTCGCCCGCACGTTTGTCCCGCAAAAGCGGAGCGAGCCCCTGCAGGTATGGTTATAATTGCCGGCTGGCAGGCGAAAGTGGCGGAATTGGTAGACGCGCTGGCTTTAGGTGCCAGTGGGGCAACCCGTGAGAGTTCGAGTCTCTCCTTTCGCACCATGCCCTGATTGGCATTAACTAATTGGTTAAATTAGATTTTTTGAGTCTCGGGCGGCCATACAAGCCGCCCGGTGATCGTTAGAGGAAAGTGCAACATGCAGGTTACCGTCGAGTCGACCGGAAAGCTTGAGCGACGCATGCGCGTCGAACTTCCGGCCGAGCGCATTGAACGTGAGGTAGACACGCGGCTGAAGTCCGTTGGTCGTACCGCCAAGCTCAAAGGATTCCGTCCGGGTAAGGTGCCGCCCAAAGTCGTCAAGCAGCGCTACGGCAAGCAGATTCGCGAAGAAGTTCTTTCGGAGCTTATGCAGAAAAGCTACAGCGATGCCGTCATGCAGGAGAACCTGCATCCGGTGGGCGGGCCGAAGATCAAGCCGGAGACCACTGACGGCGGCAAGAGCTTTGCGTATGTCGCGACGTTCGAGATCATGCCCGAGATCGAACTCAAGGACCTCGATAAGCTGGAATTCGAGAAGCCCGACGTGACGATTGATGACAACGATCTTGACGACATGATCCTGAAGCTGCGCAAGCAAAAAGCTACGTGGAATGAAGTCGAGCGCGCGAGTGGGGAGGGGGACCGCGTGATTGTCGATTTCACGGGGACGCTCAAAGGTGAGGAGTTCAAGGGAGGCAAGGGAACGGAGGTACCCGTCATCCTGGGCCAGGGACAAATGCTGCCCGACTTCGAGAAAGCGCTGTTCGGCGTCAAAGCCGGTGACGAGAAGAGTTTCAAGGTCAAGTTTCCGAAGGACTATCACGCTGAGGACCTGGCCGGCAAAAAAGTCGATTTCGCGATCAAGACGCATCGGGTCGAGGAGGAGTCGCTGCCACCGGTTGATGACAGCCTGGCCGAAGCCTTCGATGTCAAGGAAGGCGGGATCGATCAGTTCATGAAAGATGTCAAGGACAACATGGAGCGTGAGGCGGACGCCAAGGTCAAGAGCGAGTTGCGTGAGCAGATCATGAATGCGCTGCTCGAGGCCAATCGTTTCGATATCCCGCAGACCCTGAAACGGCAGGAAATGCATACGCTGCAGCACGATGCGATGCGCCGCCTTGGCGTCGAAGACCATAGCCAGGCCCCACCCATCGAGAACTTCGCCGAAATGGCCGAGCGGCGCGTGCGCCTGAGCCTGCTCGTGACTCAGCTGATTGCGGATCAGCGGCTGACGGTCGATGCCAGCAAGGTGCGCGAACGTATCGAAGAGATGTGCGCCGGTTACGAAAATTCCGACGAGATGGTCGACATGTACGTCAACAACGCGGAGATCGTTCGGCAGATCGAGCCGTTGGTTTTGGAGCAGCAAGCGTTCGACTGGATCTTGGAAAACGGCAAAACGACCACAAAGAAGGTGGCGTTTACTGAGTACATGAGGTGAAAGCCACTTACAAGGTGGCATTCACCGGAAATTTTCCATGCCTGACGGCCGGTATTCGTGAGAAAATAGCGGCCGGTTGAAGGCACTACGCACAGGAAAAGCAATGAGCGCACAGGCATTGAATCTCGTACCAATGGTCGTCGAACAAACGGCGAGGGGCGAACGCGCCTACGACATCTATTCGCGGCTTCTCAAAGATCGCCTCATCTTTATCGTCGGGCCGGTAGAGGACCAAATGGCCAATCTCGTTGTGGCGCAGCTGTTGTATCTCGAGTCCGAGAATGCCGACAAAGACATTCACCTCTACATCAATTCACCGGGTGGCGTGGTGACCGCGGGCCTCTCGATCTACGACACGATGCAGTTCATCAACTGCGACGTCAGCACTATCTGTTGCGGCCAGGCCGCCTCGATGGGCGCGCTGCTGCTGGCCGGTGGTACCAAGGGCAAACGCTTTGCGTTGCCGCATTCGCGCGTCATGGTGCACCAGCCCAGTGCAGGCTATCAGGGCCAGGCGACGGACATTAGCATTCACGCCAAAGAGACGCTGGAACTCAAAGCGAGACTCAACGAAATCATGGCCAAGCATACGGGTCAGTCGATCGAACGTATCGAGCAGGACCTCGAGCGCGACAATTTCAAAAGCGCGACCGAAGCACTGGAATACGGACTCGTGGACACGGTATTGGCCGAGCGCAAGGAAATGACCGCGGCCAGGAAGCCCTGATTCCTTTAATATCAATCAGTTACATAAGGCACATGTTCCTTATGGGACACGGTGCTTTGCACCCCGAAATGTCGCATGATATATAAACACCCAGCTGTAACACGCTGATTTTTATGTCACAGAGGCCACCCCTAGATGAGCGATGATTCCCGCGGTAAGAACGAGGACGGCAAACTCCTTTATTGTTCTTTTTGCGGCAAGAGCCAACACGAAGTTCGCAAGCTGATTGCGGGTCCTTCCGTGTTTATTTGCGACGAATGCGTCGAGCTCTGCAATGACATCATTCGCGAGGAACTCGAAGATACGGGTGAGACCGGGCACGACAAGCTGCCCAAGCCGAAAGAAATCAACGCGATCCTTGACGAGTACGTGATCGGCCAGCGGCGGGCCAAGAAGGTGCTGTCGGTCGCTGTCTATAACCATTACAAACGCCTGAACGACCGCCTCGATGAGCGTTCCAAAGAAGACATCGAACTCGCAAAGAGCAACATTCTGCTGATTGGCCCAACGGGCTGCGGCAAGACTCTGCTCGCCGAAACCCTGGCGCGGCTTCTCAACGTACCATTTACCATCGCGGATGCGACCACATTAACCGAGGCCGGTTATGTGGGTGAGGATGTCGAGAACATTATTCAGAAACTGCTGCAGAAGTGCGACTACGACGTCGACAAAGCGCAGACGGGCATAGTTTATATTGACGAGATCGACAAGATTTCGCGGAAATCCGACAATCCTTCGATCACTCGTGACGTGTCGGGTGAGGGCGTGCAGCAGGCACTGCTGAAGCTCATTGAAGGCACGATTGCGTCGGTGCCCCCGCAGGGCGGCCGCAAGCACCCGCAGCAGGAGTTCCTGCAGGTGGATACGAGCAATATCCTTTTCATCTGCGGCGGCGCGTTTGCAGGTCTCGACAAGATCATTCTGAATCGTTCGTCCAAGAGCGGTATCGGCTTTGTGGCGGATGTCAAAACCGAAGAGAACGAACAAAGCATCGGTGAACTTCTGTACGAAGTGGAGCCCGAAGACTTGATCCGCTATGGGCTGATCCCAGAATTCGTAGGCCGTTTGCCAGTCGTGGCAACCCTAGAAGAGCTTGATGAGGAAGCACTCGTCAAGATTCTGCTAGAGCCGAAGAACGCGCTGACAAAGCAATACCGCAAACTGTTCGAAATGGAAGGCGTTGAACTCGAATTTCGCGACGATGCACTGGCTGCCGTGGCGCACCGCGCCATGGAGCGCAAGACCGGTGCACGCGGTCTCCGCACGGTCCTGGAAAATGTGCTACTCGATACGATGTACGACTTACCGTCGACGACGAGCGCCAAAAAAGTGGTCGTGGACGAGGCTGTCGTCACGGGCGAGACCAAACCCTATGTGATTTACGAATCCGAAGAGACGCCGACCGTGAACATTGAACAGCAACAGTCGCAGAGACCGACTGGGTCCGACAAGGTATAGCCATTCTCGGGTTTCCCCAGCGATTTGCTGCGCACGGGCACAGATTTTTCGATTGCTGCCGATAACCTTGCTTGAATAGTCGCGATTCGGACGCATGTCCGATGACAGTATCTTTTGATGAGGTAATGCCTGGTGTCTGACCAAGACTTAATTGCTGACGTCGAGACGGCGGATGACTCGTCCGGAGTGCCGGTTCTGCCGCTCCGGGATGTCGTCGTGTACCCCCACATGGTTATTCCGCTGTTTGTCGGTCGGGACAAATCAATCGTCGCCCTCGACAGAGCGATGTCGGCGGGCAAGCGAATTCTGCTCGTGGCACAAAAAACCGCGGATCTGGACGACCCGCAACCTACTGATTTATATGAAGTGGGCACGCTCGCCACGATCCTGCAGCTGTTGAAGCTGCCGGATGGCACGGTCAAGGTGCTCGTCGAAGGCTCGGAGCGCGCCCTGATCGACCGCATCAACGTCTTCGATCACTTCTCGGCCGAGATCACGATGCTCAGCGAGGAAGATCGCCATGACGAGCGCGAAATCGACGTCCTTGTGCGCTCGATCATCGCGCAGTTCGAGCAGTACGTGAAACTGAACAAGAAAGTACCGCCCGAGATACTGACATCGCTGTCCGGCATCGACGAGCCGGGACGCCTGGCGGACACGGTCGCGGCGCATATGGCGCTGAAGCTGTCTGAAAAGCAGCGCATCCTCGAGATCCAGGACGTCAAATCCCGGCTCGAGCAGATCCTCGGCATCATCGAGGGCGAAATCGACGTATTGCACATCGAAAAGCGCATCCGCGGTCGCGTCAAGCAGCAAATGGAAAAGAGCCAGCGCGAGTACTACCTGAATGAGCAGATGAAGGCCATTCAGAAAGAGCTCGGCGAGATGGAAGATGCGCCCAACGAGCTCGCCGACCTTGAGGGCCGGATCGAAAAAGCCGGCATGTCGAAGGAGGCCAAGGAGAAGGCCACTTCAGAATTGAACAAGCTCAAGCTGATGTCACCGATGTCGGCAGAGGCGACCGTGGTGCGTAATTACATCGACTGGTTGCTCAGAGCGCCGTGGAAAAAGCGCAGCAAGGTATTCAAGGACCTGAAGCGCGCCGAGCAGGTCCTCGAGGAGGACCACTATGGGCTCGAGAAGGTCAAAGAACGCATCCTTGAGTATCTGGCCGTACAGCAGCGTGTGAGACGCCTCAAAGGGCCGATTCTGTGCCTCGTCGGACCCCCGGGCGTCGGTAAGACCTCGCTGGGACAGAGCATTGCGCGCTCCACGAATCGCAAGTTCGTGCGCATGTCACTGGGTGGCGTGCGCGACGAGGCCGAGATTCGCGGACATCGCCGCACTTACATCGGCTCGATGCCGGGTAAGATCATTCAGAACCTCGGCAAGACCGGCGTCCGCAACCCGCTGTTCCTGCTTGACGAAGTCGACAAGATGGCCATGGACTTCCGTGGCGATCCGTCATCGGCTCTGCTCGAGGTTCTCGATCCGGAACAGAATTCGACCTTTCAGGATCACTACCTCGAGGTCGACTTCGACTTGTCAGACGTCATGTTCGTCTGCACCGCGAATAGCCTGAATATTCCGGCGCCGTTGCTCGATCGCATGGAAGTTATCCGTATTCCAGGCTACACCGAGGACGAGAAGCTCAATATCGCGACGCGCTACCTGATTCCGAAGCAGATGAAGGAAAATGGGCTCAAGCAAAAAGAACTGCATATTTCCAACAGCGCCGTGCTCGACATCATTCAG
>JAOTUB010000156.1 GCA_029864095.1 Gammaproteobacteria bacterium
AGGCTGCCAATGAGTATGAATTAACAACGCAGCCAAGCAGGGATGCGACGAGTATAGGGTTGGACCTTGATCGCTCATTGGCAGCTTTGTCGGAAAAGGAGCGGCTTTGCATTGTCCTGTCGTATCACGAACGTATGACGCACGCAGAAATATCGGAATTTGCGGGCCTACCCGTGGGCACGGTCAAGTCGCATATTCGACGCGGCACCCAGCGGCTGCAGCAGCTGTTGTCCGCTTATCTGGATTCACCTCCCGTGGAGGAACCAAATGACAACTGATCGCGATCCCTTGCTGGAATCCTTGTTCGCCGCGGCCAGGCAAGATCTGGCGGGTGACGAATTTGCCGACGATGTTATGTTGCGAATCGATAAACTGCGGAGAAGGGCGATAATCGGCTGGATTTTCGTCGGCCTGGTAGCTGCCGCGATCGCTCTTGTGCTGTCGGGGCCGATCGTGCATGCCGTCAATCTCGCGACCCAGATTCTTCCCGAGTCGCTGGTCGAACTGGACGATCGCAGATTGGTTCAGGTCTTCGCCCCGCTCAACAGCGTTGCGGGTGTGGTGGGACTCGGCTTGCTTGGCCTGCGAATGGCCTACCGAAAGATCTTCTCACCGAGATAGCGTTTTCTTCGGTCTCGGTACGCGAATCTACGTAGCGCCCCGATCGCTGCGAAGTGCCATCATATTAGGAGGGAGAACCAATTCCTAAGTGAGGCACACAATGGACATGCCAACCAGACCAACAGAAAGCCTGGATCTCTTTGTAAATGCCAGACAACAGTTCAATCAGGCTCTGACCTGGATCGAGAGTATCAAAGTCGGAATCATCGACTATCTGATCAATCCGAAACGCACGCTGCATGTTCGCTTTCCTGTGAATATGGATGACGGATCGATACAGACATTTCACGGTTTTCGGGTATTACACAATCGGGTCAGAGGGCCCGGCAAGGGTGGTATTCGGTATCACCCCGACGTCACCGAAGCCGAGGTCTCGGCACTTGCTGCATTCATGACGTGGAAAACTGCCGTGGTCGACCTGCCGTTCGGCGGCGGGAAAGGTGGCGTCGCATGCAATCCAAAAGAACTCAGTCGCAGTGAGCTGCGTCGAATTACGCGACGATTCGTCGCGGAACTTGGCGACAACATTGGTCCGCATACCGATATCCCGGCGCCCGATGTGTATACCGACGCGCAGACCATGGCGTGGATTTACGACACGTTTGATCTGATGCATCCGGGACAGAACAACCTTGCCGTGGTCACTGGAAAACCACTCGAAATAGGCGGCTCGGTCGGTCGCGAAGAAGCGACAGCAAGAGGCAGTTTGTACGCAACACAGCAGCTCCTCGAGCGCGGCATCGTTCCCGACATGCAAGCGCTCGACGGTGCCCGCGTGGCGGTGCAGGGATATGGCAATGCTGGCGCGACTGCAGCCCGCCTGTTCCAGGAAGCCGGTGCCCGCATCGTTGCGGTCAGTGACTCTCGCGGAGGCATCTGCAACGACGACGGTCTGGATTCGGAACAGGTACTGGCCCACAAGAACGAGACCGGCAGCGTCGTGGGAATGCCGGAGTCCACTGCAATCAGCAACGACGAATTGCTGGTTTATGACTGTGACATCCTGATTCCCGCCGCGCTCGAGTGCCAGATTCGAGAGGATAACGCCACTAAGGTCAAAGCCAGGCTGATTATAGAGGTTGCTAACGGTCCATTGACGGCAGTGGCCGACAGGATCGTTCAAGAAAGGAACATTGTGGTCTTGCCGGACATCGTTGCCAACAGTGGCGGTGTCGTCGTCAGTTACTTCGAGTGGGTGCAGAACCTCGAGAACCAGCAATGGGATATCGACAAGGTCGACCGCAAACTCCGGAAGAAAATGCTCCGCGCGGTTGACGACACGGTCGATCGTTGGACTGCCCTCAACAAACGGCACCGGGAAGGTTTTAACGGAAATCGTGTTGGGCCAACCCTGCGTGACGCGGCGCTGGTCACCGCGATAGAGAGGATAGCCACCGTCGTGCTGCAACGCGATATCTGGCCCTGAGCGCTGCAGTCGCGCGGCATTGATTACTACCAGTCCGGCGGCACCGGGCTCACTAAACTTCGCTATCGGGAGGCGGGCGCCATCGCACCGTGAACCTGGCGCCGCCCAGTTCGTCCGATCGCGTTGCCGCCACGCTGCCGCCGTGCAAATGGGCGATTCGCGCCACAATCGCAAGACCAAGGCCGTAACCGCCGGTCTTTCGATTGCGGCTGTTATCAATGCGGGTAAATGCCTTGAAGATCGATTCGCGCTCACTCTCAGGGATCCCTTTGCCATCGTCCTCAACGTCGATGGAATACCCGGCATCGGATTGCGTTACTCGACACAAAACACGCCGACTGGAGTAGTGGCAGGCGTTGACGAGCAGATTACTTAACGCCAGCGTCATTAGATGCGCATCCATCCAGGCGGTTTTGACTTTGTCGTCCGTGATAATCGAAATATCTTTGTCCGTTTGGCGAGATTTTTCCAACGTCCGACCGAGCCATGCATCAATCGGTACCTCCTGCCAGTTCATGCGCAGATCCGGGTGGTCCAATCGTGCATAATTCAGCATTGTGCCGATGAGCTCATCGATCTCCTGGACATCACGGTCGACTTCATCCAGCGGTTCCTGCAGGTCGCCATCGCTCTTATTGCCTATCACGGCAAGCGCAAAACGAATGCGTGCAAGCGGAGTGCGCATTTCGTGTGACAGCGCAGCAATCAGTTCCTTTTGGCTTTGAATGAGGCCGCTCAGACGGGCCGACATGTCGTCCAGATTCCTAGCAAGGCCAGTGAGTTCCGTCGTGCTGTCGGCTGTCGCAAGTGGCTCGCGATAATCGGCCGCAAAACGCTGCGCGCCACGACTGATTACATCGATATCCCTGAGTAATGGTCGCAACCAAAGGCCGACCAAAACAAAAATAGACAGGTAAAAAACCGGCGGCAGCATCCGCAGCAGCAGACTCTCCTGCGGTTCAGCGACCGGTCCGAGTCGAATGATGGAATCGATTGAGGGCGCCTCACGGAGGTGGGAGATATTGCCGTCCGCGTCAATCAGCGTGGGTATCTGTTCTGCCGCAGCGGCATTCGAGAATACGTCGTCTGTTTGCAGGAGCGTGATATCAAAGCCGATGTCCAGGCCTAGCTCGGTAGCGGCCTGATCACGCTGATCGATGGACACCGCAGCGAGCTCGCGCTCAATCAGCTCGAAGGTTGCTGCAAGCCAATAATCGTCGGCATCCTTGTGCGATGACTGCAAATAGCCAAAACCAAAATCCAGGACCGTCGCAACCACTAGCAATCCGACGACGAGAAACAGATAAGAACGAAATAGCAGCATTCGTTGCGCGCCGGGAAAGTTCGGCCTCACGGTGCTTCGCCCCATGCGTCTGGGACCAGCAGATAGCCCTTGCCCCAGACGGTCTTGATACGGGTCGGCGCCTCGGCGCTGTCCTGGAGTTTTCGCCGCAGTTTTGAGATACGGCCATCGATCGATCGATCGAGACCATCGTATTCGATCCCGCGCAAATGGCGGAAAATGTCTTCCCGGCGCAATACTTTACCGGCATGGCGCGCGAGCAGCCGTAGGAGTTCGAATTCGTGAGTTGTTAGCGTTACCTTGGCCCCGTCAAGCCAGACCTGTTGTGATGCCTCGCTGATTCTCAGCCCGCCCAGGACCATGTCTCCCACATCAGGATGTCGATGTTGTTCGGTCTCCACGCGCCGCAGCAACGCCCGGGTTCGGGCCAGCAACACCATCGGATCGACCGGTTTGCTAACATAGTCATCGGCCCCGGCTTCGAGTCCGATGACTTGATCAATGTCGGAGTCACGCGCTGTAAAAATTAAAATCGGTCCGTCGTAGATTTCCCGGAGCTCTCGACAGATCGTCAAACCGTCGGTGCCGGGCAGCATCAGGTCAAGCAGGACGACGCGCGGCTGCTCGGCCATGAAGCGAGTGATAGCGAGGTCGCCGCGGGACTCAACGGCGACGCTAAGACCGTTTTGGCGAAAATACTGGGCCGTCAGGTCGGCGAGTCGCAGGTCGTCTTCGACCAGCAGAATGTCAATTCCGGTTTCGCTCAATTGATATCCCAGACGTGGCGAGTGCGTCGTCTGCGTCGCCGGTCGTCCGTGTCCATACGCAGGACCTCGATGCTCACTGCTGCCAGGCGAACGTCATCCTCCTCGCCGGCCATCCAATAGCTGAAATCGCGCTCGACCGTACGATCGTCAGTCAGTCGGCCAGTGCTCTCGTCGTTCCAGCAACGCAAAGGAGTCTCATCAAAGTCGCTGAAAAGACAATAGTAACCGCTCAGTTCACTCTGCCAAAGGACCAGAAATGACATCTCACACCGTGGCGTTCGCTCGTCTGTAATGCACAGCAGTGGCTTCACGGTCAAGCGCATCGTGGAATCGGCCCGGGCGGTGGTCTGCGACGTCAATAATGCCGCTGCCAACCAGAACCCCAGCATGATTAGCCGACGCATACGATCAGAACCGGAAACCAAAGCCGGCGAAATAACCGAATACGCCATTTTCGGTTACCAGCGGGCTGTCGGCCGCGTCGTCGTTGAGTCGTTCGTATTCGGTGACCAGTGAGAACGTCCAATGGCGGGACAGTTGATAACTCAGCAACAGTCGGGCGTGTGTATTGATGCCCGACCCGGCCTGATATGGGGGCAGGGCGACGCTGACTTCATCCTCCTGGACGCCCCAATAATAGTTGTTTAGAGCCGCGCTCTTGAAGCTCGCACCGATCGACGGTTCGACGTACCAGCGCTGATTGCGCCAGCCGTAGCCATAGTCAAGAAAAACCTCGTAGCCGTCGTGCGTGCTGCTGACGTCGTGAAACGCACCTAACTGGAGTTTTCCCCAGGCCCCATCCGTCAATAATTCGATGCCGAGCTCCACGGCGTAGTCCCTGTCCGGCACGGTGAACTCGACGGCGTCGACTAACGGCGCTCCGGCGAGGTCAACCGTAATAAATCGCGTGTTGGTCTTGCCGAAAAAGACGCGATCGCTGTTGAAGCGGCCGACAAAGCTCGCGGTGACGACGTCGTTATCGGCAAACGTCAGACCAAGGTCGCCGTTGTCGAAGAACAGGTGATCGCCAAACCAGGCGATATCGAGATCCACGACGATAGGAATATCGTCCGACTGGACGAGCGGGTTGGTGCGAAGGCCATAGCCGAGCGCGGCGCCAAGCCGCCAGCGGGATTCGTTAGCGTTGTCTTCGGCTTCGACGGCCGCCGACGCCTGTGCCGCGACGAGCAGCCATAAAGCCAGAGTGATCTGTGTTCGCATACGGGCGCAGCCTCCGGTTCCTTACCCATCCACTCGCCCAGTGTGACAGGCGCGACCACTCGACAGATAGCGAACGTGTATGAAATTTGTCGATAATTGTAAGGCGATTGACTACAAAAATTGACAATCTCACCCAACATCCGCACAGAAATCACGGCCCGCCGGGCGTAATGTCATAGCATGGCAAACAGGGGAGCTAGTCAAATGAACCGTATGCTTGGGATTCTTTTCGCATCCATTCTTCTGTCGCTCGCAGGTTGCGGCGGCGGCTCGCCAAGCGCCAATCCGCCGGACCAGCCAGTCGTCGGGCTATTGAGCCAGGTCACTGATACTGTCGCCTTCGAGGCATCGCTTAAGGCCAGCCTGACTGCGATGAGCACGGCTGCGCAACTGGATGCGGCCGCGGCCGCGGCCGACCGCAATTTCACCGGTACGTACACTCAAGAGCAAAACGTCGATGAATTCGACGCTGTCCGTTACGACGGTTCGCACCTATTTGTCGCGCCGCGGCGCTACTATCACTGCTGCTTCATCCTCGCCGATGCTTCACAGGATGGTGCGGTGAGCACGGGCAATGATCCGCAACGTTCGATCCGCATTCTTGCGACCGATCCAGGTAACGGATCGGCACAAGTCGCAGGCTCGATTCCGCTCGAGGACAATATATCGGTTCAGGGAATGTATCTTGCCGACGAGCGCATGTTCGCGTTGACCGGCGAATCCATATACGGCAGCTACGGCGAGCTTTGGGCCGATATCGCAATCTGGGCGCCCGAGCGACTCGGTTATCGAATATACGACGTCAGTGACGCTAGTGAGCCGGTGCTCGAAGTGGACGCCACGATTGATGGCATATTCGTCGAGAGCCGACGCATTGGCAACACGGTCTACATAGTCAGTCGTTATACGCCATATATCGATGGGCTCCATTACTATGTGACGACCGCCGAACAACAGGCACAGAACGAGCAGATTCTGGCTGACGCCTCGCTCGACGACTTGTTGCCAAAAATCACGATTAACGGCGAGACTCGAACACTCGTTGCGCCGGATCATTGTTACATCACGACAGATGATGCAGCCCCTTACGCCGTGATCACGAGCATCACAGCCGTGCCTATAGACAATCCCACGGCGTTTTCGACGACCTGTTACAACGAACAGACCTACGGCGTTTACGTTTCCGAAGATGCACTGTATCTAACACAGCTTCGCCCAGATACGGCTTTGGCGCGCAACATCACCCGCATTCACAAATTCGCGTTGGCGAACACGCAGGTTCGATACCGTGGCTCGGCCGACATCGAGGGCACCGTTTGGCGTGGTGGCCAGGCTGATTTTCGCATGAGCGAGCACCAGGGCGACCTGCGCGTGCTCGCTTCCCAATTTGACTGGACCAACGAAGATTTCGTCGACCACAAGCTGTACATATTGCGCGAATCGAATACGAGTGTGCGGCTCGATTTGGATATCGTGTCGACGCTGCCAAATGCGAATCGGCCCGAGGAAATCGGCAAGCCCAATGAAGCCCTGTATGGCGTGCGCTTCCTTGCGGATCGTGCCTATGCCGTGACATTCATGCAGATCGATCCCCTGTATGTCCTCGATCTGGCCGATCCGACGGATCCGTATATCGCCGGCGAGCTCGAAATCACCGGCTTTTCAGATTTCCTGCACCCGGTCAATGATGATCTACTGGTCGGGCTCGGCACGGGCGGCAACGGTGGCGTCAAACTTGAACTCTTCGACGTGTCGAACATCGCGCAACCACTGTCGCGCGGTAGCACGACGCTCGGCGGCCGCGGCTCCTGGAGTGAGGCAATCCATGATCGCCATGCATTCACCTACCAGGCCGATGTCAATGACGTCAACGGTAACGCCATCGATCGAATTGCCATTCCGGCCAACCTCTACAGCCCGGATAATAATTTCAGCTATTACCAGTCAGGGCTGTATTTATTCGAAATTTGGAACAAGAACACGCCGCCAATCGCGTCGCTTAACAGTGCCGGTTCGATCTTGCCGCCGGCCGATGGTACGACGATACCGTTCTATTCCAGCCGCAATCGCTCTTTCATTCATGACGATACCGTGTACTACGTTCGTGATGAGGATGTTTGGGCTGCGTTCTGGCATACCCCGTCAGTCGTAAACGGACCGTTCTAGCTGAAAGGGCCCCTCTCGGGGCCCTTTTCGCATCGGTGCATAAGGTAGTT
>JAOTUB010000157.1 GCA_029864095.1 Gammaproteobacteria bacterium
ACCGCACGATCACCGTACTCGGGGACCAGAGCGGTGAGCGATTCACCTACGCTGTACCTGACGGCGTGCGAATTACTGTCGGAGGAGAATCTGCGCGCATTGCAGAAATTCAGCGCGGTGACGACGTTATCTTGCGCTTCAAAGGAGCAGATGATCAGCGCCAGGCGGCACGCGTGAGCGTTCCAGAACCGGTGACACCGTTGGCAGCGCGCAGGACTCCAGCGACGCCAGTTGCGCAGGCGGCTCCCCGCACGCAGCTGCCCCGCACGGCAAGCCTGCTGCCACTGTTTGGTCTCTTCGGCGTCTTGTCTTTGCTCGCCGCTGGATCATTGGGTCTGGCCCGGCGTAGTCGTGGCACCAGCAGCTAGAAATCGGGTTAAATTAGTATGCATGAAAGACCGGCGGTCGATCGACCGCCGGTCTTTGTGCTGGTTGCTCAACGCGAATCGATATCGGTTGCAAGCGCGCCGCGGGGCCGGAGACGATTATGAAATTCAAACTGACAATTACGCTCGCTCTTTTCTTGATCGTCATGATTTTTGCAGTACAAAACGCAGCGATGATCGAGATCAGGCTACTTTTCTGGCACGTGACATTTCCACGCTCTCTGCTGATCATCATGATGTTGCTGATCGGAATCATCATCGGGTGGTTTGGGCGGTCCTTGTATAGAATTGCCAGAAGGGACAGTTAGGGATTGTTGGACGGTTAGGATTTATTCCTGTGCCTCTAACACACCGTCAGCTGAGTCAAACATGCTAAATGAATTTGACATCTGGAGATGATGAATGTTTACGAAGAATAATCCGCATATAGGGGCCAGGCCAGGCACACTGGCCATTCCTCCACATTCGCCCGAACCACGGATTCGCGTCACGCAGTATTCTGCGGATGACGTCGAAGTCTTCGATGTCGAGGACGTTTCGAAGCTGCCGGCATTGGTGAAATCGGACTACGTCACCTGGGTCGACATTCAGGGGTTTGGCAATGAAGCCAAACTCAGGGGCGTGGCGGCGGCATTCCGGCTGCATCCGATCGCACTCGAGAACGCGGTGAACGTGCCGCAACGCGCCAAGGCAGAGTCGTACGCAGACCACAATCTTATCATCGCGAGATCCCCGGTGATGGGGGACGATGGGGACATTTCTGTTCCGCAAGTGTGCTTTATCGTCGGCGATGGATTTCTGATCACGTTTCAGGAACGCTACCTTGGCTTTTTCGATGCCGTGCGCGAGCGTATTCAAGCCGGCGGGGGTCCGATGCGCACACATGGTTCGGACTATCTGGCGTACGCGCTTATCGACGCAATGGTGGACCGGTATTATCCCATAGCACAGCAGCTTTCAGACGCCATCGAAGACCTCGAGGACTGGGTCGTTGCGAATCCGCACCCGGAGGTTCTGACGCGCATTCATACGATCCGCAGACAGCTGGTCGTTCTCAGGCGCGTGGGGCACCCTCAGCGTGAGGCCATTAACATGATGTTGCGGCCACAATCGCCGTTCTTCACCGAGCCAGTGCAGGTCTTCGTGCGCGACACACGGGATCATATCGCTCAAATCGTCGAGCTCATTGATTCTTCCCGTGAGATGGCCTCCGATCTCGCTGATGCCTATTTGTCAAACGTCAGCCACCGTTCCAACGAAGTCATGAAAGTGTTGACGCTCATGGCAAGCATCTTTATTCCGCTGACTTTTATTGCCGGGGTATATGGGATGAATTTCGAGTACATACCCGAGCTTACAAGCCGCATGGGTTACTTTGTCGTGTGGGGCATCATGATTGCGATAACCGTTTTCATGGTGTTTTTCTTCAGGAGCCGCGGCTGGATTGGTACATCAAAACCGCCGCCAACGGATTCCTAGCGTTTCGTGCCAAACTCGTTGATGTCGAGTAGAAAGTCCTTGCCGTCCGTGACCGCTAGAAAGGTCCGGTCGATCGTCTCGTAACGGAGGTTTTCTATGTCCACCGATTGCGGCATGAAGTTGACGATATAGCCGCTTCCTGCCAGGTCCATGATCGTAGTGCGTTTCGATTTCTTTTTAATGTACTGCGCTTTCATCTCATCGTAAATGAAAACATAGCCGGTCGCTCGCACCACTGCACCCGTGACTGCATCCGCCTGGCCTATGAAATGACGCTTAACCTGGCCCTCATAATTGCGGCGCATTATGACGTGAAACTTCTCACCCTGATCAACGACCATACTGATACTCCTCGATATTAGTTTTTAGCTGTCCTGGCTCTGTAACTCCAGGGTCGTGGAATCGATGCCGCGCAATAGCCGGCCAAGCAAATCGGCACCGGTGATGACCCGTTTGTCATCCGGCGTCCACAATAGGACGATGTCTTTGTCTATTGCCGAATCGCTCCTTGAGTCCATGCCTTCCTTTAGTGCGCTAATAATATGCCCGAGTGGGCTCGCCGGATTCGTAACAACTATGGGGCGATGGCAATGCTCGTAGGCATCGACGCCACTGGCGTCAGGCACCAGCGACCGAATATACGAATCTGCATCGAGCAATAACTGCGGATGCCCCGCCAGATCCGTGATAATGACCCACTTCCTGGAAGACTCGTTGACGTTTCTGACAAAATCGTCTTTTAGTGAACGAACCTCCGGCAATATTGGCAAATCAACCTTTGCCGGAAGTGCAATGATACTGGCCGGGTCGACTGTCTCGCCTTCATCGGATATCGGCACATCGTCGATATCCAGAAAATTCAGTGCACCACGCCCTTCGATAAAATCAATCTCCGCATCGTCGGAAATAATGTGCTGTTCGATGACACCCTTAAGCTGGCGCTCCTGCAAATACTCGGTTGCTTCCGCGCCGAGGAGCTTGTCCAGCATCCAGGCGCTCGGCATGGCAACGGGATACAGGACATACTGATAAAAGCGCAGGACCGGGCTGAGCAATGATGCCATCTTCATCGCGCGACGCGAAAAATACGCCTGCGGGATAATCTCGCCCAGGAACGTAATTACGACGGTCGAAAAAGCGAACGCAGCGACGCCGGCCATGACCGAGTTGGAAAGCAGGGTTAGCAGCACATTAATGCCGACGTTCCCCCAGAGAATGGTGGTGAGCAAGAAGTTGGCGTCGCGGCGCAGGACAAGGATTTTGGCCGCGGATCGATTACCTGCGGCTGATTCGGCCTCCAGACGAAGCCGGCTCAGACTGAAAAAAGCGAGGTTCAGTCCCGAAAACATCGCAGAGTGCATCAGGCAGATTGCGATTCCGATCCAGATCAGGTTTTCCATTCTTTAATCCCGATTAAAAGGCAGTTAAGCTCGGAAGAAAGCTTCGAACACGGGACAATTTGGTGACCGGATACGCGGTCTTGCCCAAAAACTGACGGAGCTATGGCCGCATGGATCTTACTTCAAATTGGGTAAGCGTTGCTGCAATTGTTTTTTCTTGGCGGCACCAATAAACGCTATTATGGTCCAAGTTTCGAAATGGTTGATGTGAGGAATGTCATGCGCTGCCTAAAGATTATTATTGCGGTCAGCCTGGCGCTAACGAGCCCCGTGTCGGTAGCGCAGTCTGGCGAACCGTCGTTCGTTGCCGTCGACGAGAATCTGTGGGTCACGTTTTACGACGTCCCGTCACACCGTTTCAGGGCGATTCGTGATGCCTTTGTCCGGCGCAATTTCGAGTCGTCGAGTCGCGATCTCGTCACGAGCGCCAGTTATCTAAAGATCGAATCCGGCCGCGCGGTGCCTGGGATTGCAGAGCGCCTTGAAGACGTCGCGGCGCAAATGATGTCGATCTCGCAGAATATCGGCGATAAAAATGTGACGGCGACGACTCTCGATCAGCTGTTCGGCCGGGCCCATTGGCTGCTTGCGCAGCACTACCTTCACTTTGCTCGCGAATCACGCAACGCCGATAACAATCGGATGTCCGGACGTTACCTGTGGGCGACCGCTCACCACCTGGAGCGCGCGGTATTATGGAGCAACGCCCGCATCGACAAGAATGTGGTGACTACGCTCGAGGAGCTGCGCGACCTCGCGAGCCGCTTGCAGGATAGTGAGACAGCCCCTGCGGCGCGCAAAGAAAAGCCCATCGCCCGGGCGGAAAAACTCCTGGTAAAACTGGGCGCTGAAATCGATCGACCGGTCGTTCTGAATATTCAGTAGTCGAACGCTACAAACCTGCGGGAGCGTATCCGATGGAATCCGAAAATTCATGGTTTGGCTCGTTCGTCGATGCGGTCTCGAATCAAATTGGGGTCGGAGCGAATTACCTGCCGAGCGTTCTTGCAGCGATTCTTATACTCGTGCTCGGCTGGCTAGTTGCGCGCCTCGCGCGTGGCGCGGTGCGCAGAGGCGCGCAGGCGTCCAATCGTTTCCTCGAACGGGCGTTCCCGGACGGCATGCTGGCGGGAGCGCGCGTTTCTTCACTGACGGGAACGCTTCTGAGCGAGGTCGTATTCTGGGTCATTGTCCTGATGACCGTTACGATCGCTGCGAAAGTTGCCGGGCTGAGCGCGATATCCAATTGGCTGGCCCGGATCACAGAGTATCTGCCGCAGCTGCTTGCGGGTGTCACGATCGTCGTACTGGGTTTTTTCCTTAGCGTTTATGTTCGCGAACAGGTCGCCTCGCAGACATCGCTCGACGATTCGGGCCGGCGTATGCTTCTCGGCAAAGTTGTGCAGGGCCTGGTTATGACCGCGGTGCTGATCGTTGGCCTAGATCAGATCGGTATCGAAGTCGCCCTGCTTATCGCGCTGTTCGTCGTGTGCGCCGCGGCACTCCTGATTGGACTGGCTGTAGCCTTTGCGTTGGGCGTGCGCAGCCACGTCAGCAATATAATAGGTGTACGCTCGGCCCGCAGACACATGAGTACCGGAGTGAAGATTCGCATCGGCGATATCGAAGGTGAAATTCTCGAAATGACGTCAGCCCAGATCGCGCTTGACACAGATCAGGGCAAGACTATTGTGCCGGGCAAGTTTGTTGATGAGCATGTGACCATCATCGTGGCGCCGGAAGCCGATCAGGATGCGAAAGGTGTTTAGCTCACCCGAACTCACCATCGCGTATATCAAGAGGCAGCCGGAGTCAGCCGGACGCGTGCTGTCTAAAATGCGGCCGACAGACGCCGCAGTGTTCCTGCAGGCAATTCCGACGAGATTTGCAGTTCAAGCTGTTGCCAACATGAATCCCCGGCCCGCGTCGCTGGTCATTGCGAAAATGGGGGTTACCTCCGGTGGCGCGCTGCTTCGTGATCTCGACTCCGCGGAAGCCTCGACGATCCTGCGTCAGGTGGACCGCACCGAGCGAGAAGAACTCCTTAAAGAATTGCCGCGCCGGCTTAGACGAAATATAGAAATGTCCCTGACATTCCCGACAGGCACTGTCGGTGCACATATGACGACGGCGATCGCAGTGCTCCGGGAAACCGACAAAACATCAGATGCACTCGGTCTCGTCAAGCAGGCCGGACGTGACTTTGCCGACCTTGTCTTCGTCGTCGATGACAACCGCAAGCTCGTTGGTGTGATACCCGCGCCGTCGCTCTTGCGCCACGGTACGCACACCGCGCTCTCTGAACTCGTCGATACGACGTGTGCTGCGGTGTCGCCACACGCCCGCCTGGAAGCAATTGCGGGCATGGACGCATGGCACGACTACAGTTGTCTACCGGTCGTCACCAGGCGTGGCGAGGTCATCGGAATGATTTCGCGAAAGGCGTTGCGGCGTGCGGGACAATCCAAAATTGCTGACACGGACGCCGTCAGCCCGTCTATGGCGGAGTCGATGGTGGAGGCCCTGGTGGCCAGCGTCGTTGGCCTGGTCGATCTGTGGACTTCGTCTGCCAGAAATTCGGAAGGCCAGGGGGGGCAGAATGGTCGCTGATCCGAACCGGGTGATTGACGCGCTGAACCGGCAGTTCTTCATCGATTTTCCGCTTGATGCCGCACGCGAAATCGAGTCGCTGAACGTCAGCGCCGTTGCCGCAGCATCCGCCCGGCAACCTGCGAAAGTTCTGGCTCCGGTCTGGCAACGCCTGTTGCCCGACAGGGCAGCGTCGCTGTTGCAGGAAATGCCTGACTCGCTTGCAGACCGACTGCTCGAAGAGTTGCCGCCACCCCGAGCCGTGCGCATTCTGGGCTGCATGTCGGCAGACGAACGCAGCGAGCGGATGGCGCGTCTGGATCCGCTTATGCGCGAGGACCTCGAGCTGATGATGTCGTTCCCGCCGAACACGGCAGGCAGACTGATGGATGTCAGTATCACTACGTACCGGCAGAAAATGACGGCCGACCAGGCCCTCAAACAGCTGCGCAAGGAAAAGATGAAAACCGCTCGCAGTCTGTTTCTCGTAGACGGCGAGCACAGATTGACAGGAAAGGTCGCGCTTCAAACGCTCGCTCTGGCGCTGCCAAATGTCACGTTGGGTGAACTCGAAGAACCGATAAGCATTGCCTTGCGCCCGGTGGATCCGCTCGAGGAAGTGACGGCAGCGTTCGAGACCTACAGAGTGCTCGATATTCCCGTAGTCGATCTCGACGGCGTGTTTCTCGGTGCCGTGACGCATGACACCATCGCGAAAACGGTACACCAGCAAGCGTCCATCGACATGCAAACGATGGTAGGCGCGAGTAAAAACGAACGGGCTTTGTCCAGCCCGTTTTTCACGGTTCGAATGCGCATGCCATGGCTACAGATCAATCTTCTGACCGCATTTCTCGCCGCGGCGGTCGTCGGTATTTTCGAGAGCACGATCGCCCAGGTGACGGCACTTGCCGTGCTGTTGCCGGTGGTTGCAGGACAATCCGGCAACGCCGGTGCGCAGGCTCTGGCGGTTACCATGCGCGGGCTCGCACTGCGGGAGATCACGGTCAGACAGTGGTTTAGGGTCATGCGCAAAGAGGTATTTGCCGGGTTCATGAATGGCGTGGCAATTGCGCTGACTTGTGGGCTCGGCGTCTATTTCTGGAGCGGATCGCTGCCACTGGTCGGCGTGATATCCGTATCAATGGTTCTCGCGATGATCGCGGCGGGATTTGCCGGCGCCGTCATTCCTATCGCGCTGACTCGCCTCGGTCAGGATCCGGCCACATCGTCATCGATCCTGCTGACAACCGTGACCGACGTCGCTGGGTTCTTTTCATTCCTGGGCATTGCAACGATATTCATGCGGTTTCTCTGAAAGCTATGTTATTCAGAGGATTCCGGCTTGGGGCTTACGCGGCGGCGCTGTTCAGTTCTCGCGCAGATAACCCCAGGAGTGCAACTTGTCGTGGTCCTCGAACCAGCTGTCGCCTATGTCCTTGCGGTAATACATGTTCGGGATAAGTATGTTTTTGACGCGCTGGTAAGCCTGCGCCTGGGCCTGTTTCACTGAGATGCCGAAACCGGTGACGATCAAGATGACGCCGGACTTTCCGGTTATGAGCCACTCGCCGTTCACGAGCTTCACA
>JAOTUB010000158.1 GCA_029864095.1 Gammaproteobacteria bacterium
GATGCCGGCGCAGCCCTGATCGAAGAGCCGTTTTGCATGGCTTACATAAAGGTCCGTCGCGACGGACAAATCCTCATTAAACGGCGTCAGTATCGGCGCGATAACCCCGTTTATCCTCTCAACCGGCATTTCAGGAGTCTCCATTTCGCAACTGGCAGCGAGCCACCGCCGTCAGGCGTCACTAAGCATGGACATTATTATGCACTTGATGCTGATTTCTCGTAGCATGTGGCACCCATGTTAATCCAGAAACTCGCGTGATTACTGACCGGATGAAAATCGCACAATCGACACGCCTAATGGTGTTGCTCTTAGTCATGCTTGCCGCTGTGAATGGCCTCGCGCAAGAGGCCGATGACAGTGTCGAAGTCGCCGCGCCGGATCTTTATTCCCTGCAAACCGATTGGTGGACCTACTTTGAGGTTCCCCGGGCCGAGCTGGAGCCTCGCGTTGACTCGTTTCTCGAGTCTGTCACTGTGCAGATCGCCGACCTTGCGCCACAAAACCAGGAGACTGCTCAATCGGTACTGGATGCCGTGCGCGATAACCTCACCGCATTATTAGCCCTGTTGGATGACCCGGACATTGCGACGCAGGAGCCCGAACCGGAAGCCATAGACTATTCGCTCGATGATTTACTTCGGCTCGCAGATACAGCACGCGACGCCCGCTCGGGTGCTGCAGAGGAGCAGCTCGAGGTAGAGCGGGAGAAGCGCATTCTCGATGGCGCCAGCAGGCGCCGTGACGCGGCTTTTAAAGATTACGTGGGTGCTGCCGCGGGGGATCAACGCTGGATGGTCGCCTTGCGATTGGTGCAGGCGCGTTCCGCCCAGGCGATGTCCGCCCGTCGCCTGGAGCTCTTGACGCTACGGTATGAGCGCGCCACCGCGTATGCCGAGGCAGCGTCCGCACGTGTGGACCTGGCAAGAGGTCGATTAGCCACCTCCGCCGACCAGGCGGCGCTCGATGCGTTACGCGAGCGCGTCGGCGCCAGGGAAGCCGATGTCGAGAACGCCCGGGAGAACGTCCGCGCTGCGCAAATAGCCGCGAGTGGTCTCGATCTGGATACCGCACAAGGCCGATCCCAGCAGCGGCTGCAGCAGCAAAAGCTGCTGAGTGCAGAAATCAGCCTGGCCCTCGCTGAGGCGACTCTCGACAAGGCGCAGACGCAGCAGTGGTGGACCGAACTGAAGCTGGGTACGGGGCCCGGACCAGGTGCGCTCAGTGACGAGGTTCTCGTCTGGTCCGAGTTCGTGCGCGACACCAAGCAGCGCGCACCAGAGTGGCAGCGCGCCACCGAAGACGAACTGCTCGCCGTGCAGAGTGCGAATCGGGACGGTCTCGATCGGGCTTCGCGCCGACTGTTGGATCAGCGATTGGGAACCGCGCAGGAAGCCCTGGCACAAGTCGGACAATTGGATGCCGCCTTAGCCGATCTGGAGCTGTTGATGCGGGTGGTCGACAGCGCCGCCGCAGAAAGCGCAGGCGGATTCAAATCCTGGTGGGCGAGCATAACTCGCAATGCAAAAACGGCGTACTCGCGTATCGCAGGTCTCGGCGACGTCACGCTGTTCTCCGTCGGCGAAACGCCGGTCACCGGCGGCGATATTCTGCGCGTTGTACTCATTTTGACCGTCGCGTGGCTGTTGTCGCGGGGCGTTCGGCATGCCATCCGGCGCGTCGGTTCGAGCGAGTCCGCCGGCACCCAGGCTTCAATGTACACCGTTGGCCGACTTACGCATTACGCCATCATCATTCTTGGCTTTGTCATCGCACTATCGTCTATCGGACTCAACTTCACCAATCTTGCGCTGGTCGCCGGTGCGCTCAGTGTCGGCATTGGTTTCGGCTTGCAGTCCATCGTCAACAATTTCGTGTCCGGCCTGATCATCCTGTTCGAACACTCGCTGCGTGTTGGCGATTACATCGAACTGGATACCGGGCTCACCGGCACGGTCAAGTCCATTAACGTACGCAGCACACTGATCAATACGAACGACAATATTGACATCGTCGTGCCTAACTCGGAGTTCGTAACCACGCGTCTTACGAACTGGACGCTGGGCGAGCGCACACTGCGTGTGCGAATCCCGTTCGGCGTGGCTTATGGCAGTGACAAGGACGTCGTTAAACAGGCCGCGTTGGAAGCGGCGGCCGAGGTACCGTTTACCTTAACCCACATGAAGGGCCGCGAGCCCGACGTCTGGCTCACCGAATACGGCGACAGCAGCCTGAACTTCCTGTTGCTCGTGTGGGTCAATCGGCAGGGCGCGCGGCGGCCCACTCGCACTCGATCTGCCTATCTCTGGGCACTAGAGACCAAGCTGGCCGAATACGGCATCGAAATTCCGTTTCCCCAGCGCGACCTGCACTTACGCTCCGGCTGGCCACCTAACCGTCGAAGCAAGTCTCAAGACTGAGCGAGAATCGAACACGCTTCATGATGCTGCCGCTTGCTGTCGCTGCTCCGGGAGCGGCAGCGCGTCGCCGGTTTCGAGCAGCGACTTCAGGCTCGCGAGGATCCATGGCCAGCCGTCCGAGATACTGTCGAACAGCACAGTATCCTCGGGGAACTGGTCATGAACAATGCGTAACCGGGTCTGGCCGCCGACATCTTCAAGCGAAAACGTAACTCTTGATGGTGCTTCCTTCATGGCGGCTTCGTCATACAACACGTGCCAGGTGATCACCAGCTTATCGGGTGCGTCCGCCTCAATGACTTTACCCTCGACCACAACATCATCGCCGCTGGCATTGAGGTATTCCACCACGGCTCCAGGATCCCAAGTCGATTGGACGCGCGTCGCATAAAAATATTTTGCGGTGAATTCCGCGTTTGTGAGCGCCTCCCATACTTTTTCTCTTGGCGCGTTGATGTAGGTTTGATAAGCGAACTCTTTATTGTTCATGTCAACTCCTTCGAGCGATTGTTTGAGTGCCGAAATAGCGACAAGCTGCTCGCGCGCATACTTGGCAATCCAGCGTTCGGTGACTTCGTGAATCGGCACCGGGTTCAGATAATGCTTTTTTTCTCGACCCTGGAATTCTGTGATGACCAGGCCGGCGTCTTCGAGGATGCGCAGGTGTTTTGACAAACCCTGGCGCGTGAAATCAACGTGTGCACCAAGCGCCTGGAGTGTCTGTCCGTCCCGATCAAACAGCGCGTCGAGAACTCTGCGGCGGCTGCCATCAGCCAGTGCTTTGAATACGGCTTCCATCGATTGATCACGTCAAAAAAATGTTGGTTGCGGTGATTATATGCAACCGTTTAGTTGCATGTCAACTGGCATTCCGTGGACCCCGTTTGCCGCCAAGACGCTCCTAACCTAATGATGCGTAAACAGATTCTTGATGATGTGGCCTACGATGTGCGGATTCTCGCGCAATCGCCGTATCGAATAGTTGTACCAGAGCTCGCCGAAAGGCACATACACGCGCAGCGGGTGTCCCTTTGCTACGAGTTTCCTGCGCAGTGTTCCCGCAACGCCGAGCAGCATCTGGAATTCGTAGCGGTCTTTTTCCACACCCATTGTCCCGATCAGATCTTCTGCCCGTGTGACCAGAATCGGGTCGTGCGTTGCGATGCCGACTCGCCTCGCCCCGCCCGCAAACAGCTGCTCGAGCAGCTCGCTGAACGAGTCGCGAATTTCGTCGGCATCACAAAATGCGATTTCCTCGGGTTCGACATAAATGCCTTTGCACAGTCGCACGTCGGTTGGTCCGCTGGCCAACAGCTCGGCAACGTCCTGCTCGCTGCGACGCAGACATGACTGAATGACGATACCGACGTTATCGAATTGCGTCCGGAAATCGCGGTAGATTTCGAGCGTTGGCGAGGTGACGCTCGAGTCCTCCATGTCGATTCGGACAAACAGGCCATGTTCCCTGGCGGCCGCGAGCAGCACGAGCATCGCCTCTCTGCAGCGTGCAACGCTGAAACGCAGGCCCATCTCGGAGAGTTTGACCGAGACGCCGCAATCCAGCGACGCCGAGTGGATTTCCCGGATTGTTTGCAGGTACAGATCGACGGCAGCTACAACCTGTTCTTCAGAGGTGCTGTCTTCGCCGAGAACATCAATCGTCCCCGTGCAACCTGCCGCATTCACTTGCTCAACTGTCTTGCAGGCGTCTTGCAGATGGGTGCCGGCGATGTAGCGTCGCGAGAATCGCCAAATTAACGGTCGAGGCACGTATGGCATCGTACCGATCACTGCCCGATGAAACAGGCTCGATGACATGTGCCCCTCCGAACGGATCTGCCTCGACCTCAACAGTGTCCGGAATCGGCGTTCTCCTGTCTGTCCGCAATTACCGATATAATTGGCCAAATGGCGAACATACTAGTAATTTACTCTACAACGGACGGACACACTCGCAGCATCTGCGAGCGACTCAAAAAGGTCATCGAGGCGCAGAATCATTCGGTGGTTGTATCGTGGATGAGCGATGATCCCGATATCGATCTGAAACCATTCGACAAGATCGTAATTGGCGCCAGCATTCGTTACGGCAAGCACCAGAAGCAGGTCTACGAGTTCATCGAAAAAAACCAGTCGCTACTCGAAGGCAAGCCAAATGCGTTTTTCTCGGTAAACGTGGTTGCGCGAAAACCGGAGAAGAACACTCCGGCAAGCAATCCTTACCTGGTCAAGTTCCTCAAGCAGATTGCCTGGCAACCGCAGCATCTGGCCGTGTTTGCCGGAAGGCTCGATTATCCGAAATACACGTATATCGACCGGCAAATGATTCGGCTGATCATGTGGATGACCAAAGGGCCGACGGCTCCGGACACGGTCGTCGAGTTCACCGACTGGGACAAGGTCGACAAGTTTGGCCGCCTGATCGGCGAGATTTAGGTCGGATTACAGTGCTCGGAGAGGCCGTGCACAGCCTTAGTGTTCCGGAGTCGTGTTTGCCGGCAGGGTGAAAAACTGCAGCTTGCCGAGCTCGCCTTCCAGCGACTCGACCGCCTGGGGCCCTGCTTCTTTGAGCCGATCCACCCAGCGCGACGCTTCGGTCATGTAATGGTTATAAAGCTGCTTGCGCACTGGCAAAGACAGTGTGGCGGGCTTGCGCTGCTCCTCGACGAGCGCTGTGTTCAAATCGAACTGCTGCAACACGCTTGCTTCCTTTTTGTGCGACCAGGTACCCGTGCACAAATCGAAATTGTAAAGTGTCAGGAAGCGGTGTCCGTGCGTCGCAACAAAATGAACCGCATCGATCACGAAGTCTGCCTCAACATCGTCCATGACCCAGTGCAAACCAACGCGGCACCAGCCGGGCTTCATGCCGCAATGACCTTCCTGCACGACGTGGCGATAGCGCTCCGACATATCCAAGTCGATGTTGAGTAACCTGTGACCGTAGGGGCCGGCACAGGAACACCCGGCGCGTGACTGTATACCGAACAAGTCATTGAGCAGCGCTGTTACGAACTTGTGGTGCAGGTAGCGCCCTTTATCATCCTTGATGTTGAATGAGATGATGCCGACTCGCTGTTCTGCATCCGGGTTGCCGAGAATTTCAATGTTGTCATCGTCGCCCCAGCTCTTCAGGGCGCGGTGCGTCAACTCATGTTCTCTCGCGTTGATCACGTTGACGCCGACCCGGTCCTTGATTTCGAATACAAGTGCAGCCTTGAGTGTCTGCAGGACTCCCGGAGTGCCGGCTTTCTCGCGCTCCTCGATGCATTTGATATAGTCCTGCTCCGTCGGTCCGACGTAATCGACAGTACCGCCGGCGCTCACGCTTGGCGGCAACTCGCTGTGGTAAATGCGCTCATTAAATACCAGAACGCCGCTCGAACCGGGACCACCGAGGAACTTGTGCGGCGATATGAATATGGCGTCGATTGACGGATCGTCACCGTCAATCGGTTCGGGGTTCATGTCGATCTCGACGTACGGCGCGCACGCCGCGTAGTCGAAACAGGCGATCGCGCCGTATTTGTGCAATAAGCTCGTAATCTTGCGTACATCGGAGCGCATACCAGTCACGTTCGACGCTGCGGAGAATGAGCCAATGCGCATGCGGTTTTTGTACTCCGGCGACTGCAATAGCGCCTCGAGATGTGCAAGGTCGATATTGCCGTTGGCCTCCAGGCGCACTTCGACTGTTGTGGCCAGCGACTGCCGCCACGAGATCTCGTTGGAATGATGTTCGTAAGGACCGATAAACACGACCGGCTGCCGATCACGCAGCAGCTTTGCAAACGACCGGCTGTCAAAACCGCTGTCGGCTTCATCCAGCATGCGTTCGATGTTCTGACGCGTCGCCGGCGCCAGGGCAACACCGACTATTTGTTGTAACTTATCGATGGCGCCGGTCGCCCCGGTACCGACCGCGATAATTCGACCCTTGGGGCCGGCGTTGACGGACTCCTTGATCGCCTCTTCTGCTTCGTGTAGAAGTTGCGACATGCTGCGTCCGGTTATGTCGTCCTCGGTATGCGTGTTCGCATAGATTCGCTGCAAACCCTGCAGATATGACTCAACGAAGCGCAGACAGCGCCCCGATGCCGTGTAATCGCAGTAGACCATCAGGCGCTCGCCAAATGGTGTTTCGAATGTCGAATCGACGCCGACGATCTGCTGCCTGAGATAGGCAGGACTTAGCTTATCTTTTTTCATGGGGTAGTAATAAACCGGATCTCGTTGCCGGATTGTATCGTGTTATTGTGCCCAAACCGAAGTTTGCCCCGACGCGGCGATGTTCGCAGCCTGTGTGCGATGCCCGGAGGCCCAGGGGCACGACTCCATGGTCAGTAGAAAAACAATCTAATTCTGATATTCCAATGCGGCCTGCGGGGTCTCATACTATCGTTCCCTTTCAAGTACACAGCGGCCAATTCTGATCAGCCAACAACGCGTAACCCGAAGCGTCTTCCTGTGACCATTCTCCCGGGTCTGATTCTCGCTTTGTTGCTGGCGATTGGTGGCGAGTATCTCTCGGAACTGATTGGTGTCAAGTGGATGGGACTGCCAAAGAGCCCCATCAGCGGCATCATGATGGCTATTCTGCTTGGTATCCTGATCCGAAACACGGTGGCACTGCCACAGTCGTTCCAGCCGGGTATCCGCTTTGGCCTGGTGCGAATCCTGAGGTTTGGCATCGTGCTCTTGGGAATTCGCCTGAGCCTTGGGCAGGTTGGAGCGATCGGCCTGCAGAGTCTGCCCATAATTATCGGTGCGGTGACCGCCGGACTGTTTATTGTCACTTACTTCAGCCGCAAGCTCGGCCTGTCCGGCAGGCTCGGAACACTCATTGCGGTCGGCACGGGCATCTGCGGCGCGACGGCGATCGTCGCGATCGCGCCCGCGATCGGGGCAAAGGATGACGAGGTCAGCTATTCGGTTGCCTGCGTCACGATGTTCGGCGTCATTGCGATGC
>JAOTUB010000033.1 GCA_029864095.1 Gammaproteobacteria bacterium
GGGCTAGGATTTCGCCACCACCGCAACCAGAAGATCGTGATCGCGGGCGCCGTGGGCATGCTCACGCTGGTAATCGGCGCAACCGTAGCGCACACGCAGCTTGGTCTGACCGCGGATCGCGTGTTTACGATCATGGGCGCACTGGTGCTGGCTGCAGCGCATTTCTTTAACAGCCTGCGCACGCGTGAGCATCGGAGCGCGGCGCTCAAATCGCGCTAGTGCGTCGCGGCAGAGACTTAGGCATAGCCTTGCGGAACCACGTGTGCCGGGATGGCTCGAAAATAGTGTGAAACTTTTATTAATAGTGTCACTGCTCTGAGTTGGAACGGCTTCTTCCGGCGGCAGCCTCAGCCCTGACATAAGAATTTCAAGTTTTGCACTGGGCTACGATCTTCAATACCGTATCTACGTTCCGGAACGAGTCAGGCCTGCAGCAAGATTGCCGGTTCTGTTCATTACGGATGGTCCGGCTTATTTAGCGCAAGGCAGGATACCGAGGGTCCTTAATCGACTTATCGAAGCCAAAGAAATCGAACCGCTTATCGCAGTTTTCGTCGACCCACGCGATCCCGATGATCTAACGATCAATCGTCGTAATCGGCAGTTCTTGTGCCAGGCGAATTACCTTCGGTTTTTCACACGCGAGCTGATTCCGGCTATCGAACAGACCTATCCGGTGCGTACGGAGCGCGAAGCGCGCACGGTCCTCGGCGTGTCGCATGGCGGACGTAATGCAGCCTGTTTTGGTTTATTGGGATATGAAACATTTTCCGGCATTGGCATGCACTCACCGGCAAACAGCCCAATCAAGAACCTGCTGCCGGCGTATGAAAAGTCACCCAGGCTGCCGCTGAGAATTTTTCTTGGTGCCGGGTCGTTCAATGACAACACGTCGGCGAAATACAAGTTTCGCAAGGTGTTAGGGAATAAGGGCTATGACATGAAGTTTGTGCAGTCGAGAAAACGGCACAATTGGGACAACTGGAGGCCGCTAATCGACGACGCGCTCGTATTCTTCTATGGGGAACCGGCTGTTCACCAGGGGCGCTTAAATCGGCCGCCCCGGCCCGCACACGGCCGTCACCTTGGGGGCATATTCAGCGCCCGCACAAGTTCGTCGTTACCGCAATATTCAGCTGCCTGAATCGCCAGCTCACTGTCATCGGGCAACGGCTTGAATGCCTCGTTAATGAGACGACAACGCATCATTAGCTTGACCGCAGCGACATATTCCCGCTCCATAAGAAGACGACTGAGATAGGTCTGTGCAAAAACGAGCGCCGGCTCCTTGATCTCCCAGAGCAGCATTTGTTCGAAGAACCACTGCCAGACGCTGTCCGGTTCGGGATCTCTTTCCAGCCAGGCGCGAATATGTTTGAAGCCGCCGTCGCGGTTGCCGCGGCTTATGAAACCGTAGGCGTGGTTCAGCACCTTTGTGCGTTCGCTTTGCAACTTTTCGTCGAGCAACCCCTGATCCGGCTCGGCCGCCTCATGAATCCTGACCTCGTCGTGAAACCGATGCGGTCGAACGACTGCACCGATCAGCGCAAAGAAAGCGAAGACCAGATACGTCGCAAGCAGCTCTAGCAGGAAATCTGCCATACGCCGCGTGGTCAACCACCAGATTAGGCCGCCAACAGCTAGGAAGTAGCTTGGGAGCACCCAGTAGCCGGGGCCGCAACGGCTAATGAGTCCGCCAACGGACCTCGGCATCAGGCATTCCACCGGGTTTCGCGTAATTGCGAGCACAGCAAGTGATGCGGGTATCACAGCAGCGAGCAGCAGGTCAGCGACAAGCATGGCAGCGGGCCCGAATTTGCTGCCCAGGAAGTACGTCACGTAAATCACGACCGCGACGTGAACGATCACAAACAAACTCCAGGCGTTGCCGAACCAGAGCAGATCGTCGACGCTAAGCGGTCCCGGATCCTGCCCTTTGGCACGGGAATCGAGAATCCGCATCAGGTAGCGAAAAAATGCCGGAAGTACGAGCAGTAACAGGAGCAGTCCAAGAACATCGCCGCTTGCGGCAAACTCGACGATCAAAAACAAGGTCAGCCACGAAAACAGGACCGACAGATTGGTCAGCGGACTCAGCAGCTCTCGGCCAACATCAGCCGGCCTCAGCATCGTCTTTTTCATGCTTCGGCACCGGGTCGTAACCGGACCCACCCCAGGGATGACAGCGCGCAATGCGTCTTGCCGTGAGCAACGTCCCGCGAAACGCGCCGTGCTCACGCAAGGCTTCGAGCGCGTATTGCGAACAGCTCGGTTCAAAACGGCAATTGTTACCGAGCCAGGGCGAAATCGCGAGGCGGTACAGCCAAACCAGCATAAGCAGCGGCCAGGCCAACAAAGTACCCAGCGCCTTGATCATCAAGCCGCCTGCAGCGCCTCGGTGGCAAACGAGCGAATGGCGTTCAGCATCGATGACAGTCCGTTGCTCCGCGTCGGGCTCAGATGCTGCTCGAGTTCCAATGCCGCCACAAAATTCGGCGGTGTATCGAGTATTTCCTGTGGCTTGCGGCCACTGTATATGCGTAACAGCATCGCGATCAGTCCCGACACAATCGCAGCATCTGAAATCGCGCGGAAATTCAGCCTGCCATTCTGTTCACTCGCGACGAACCACACCTGCGACTGACAGCCTTTGATCTTGTTCGCGTCGATGCGTTCGGCTTCGGGGAGCTCGGGAAGGCGCCGCCCCAGATCGATCAAATACTGATAACGGTCCATCCAGTTATCAAGAAATTGAAACTCCTTGATCAGCTCGTCCTGCGCGGTCTCTACTTCGTTGCTCATTAGTCGCTGCGCCGCCACGTGGTGCCACCGGCTCCGTCTTCAATCTTGATGCCGGCCGCGGTCAATTGGTCACGCACCGAATCGGCCGTCGCAAAATCTTTGGCCGCTCTGGCCTTGTCACGTTTCTCGATCAACGCTTCGATGTCGTCCGACGACAGCTGACCTTCGACATGTCCCGCGAACCATTCCTCAGGATCGGACTGCAGGAGTCCCATAAGGTCCCCGGTCGCCAACATCGTCGCCGCGAGGCGCTGTTGCTCCTTCGCATCGACTGCCTTATTCAAGGTCTTCGCCAATGCAAAAAACTCGGCCATCGCTTTGGGCGTATTGATGTCGTCCTCGAGCGCCGCGACCAGCGCCTCGGGCGCTTCTGCCGCGTCGCGTATGCCCTCTGGAACATCGATGCCACGTATCGCCCCGTAAAGCCGATCCAGCATCCGTTTGGCCGCCCTGATCGTTTCCTCAGACCAGTCGAGCGGCTGACGGTAGTGTGCACCCAGGAGCGCAAGGCGGATGACCTCACCGGGTATCGTCTTGATCAGATCGTGCACGAGTATCACATTGCCCAGCGATTTCGACATCTTTTCGTGGTCCATGGACAAGAAACCATTGTGCACCCAGTAACGCGCAAAGTCGGCGCCGTCATGCGCACAGCGACTCTGCGCCAGTTCGTTCTCGTGGTGCGGAAACACGAGATCCTGCCCACCCGCGTGAATGTCGATCGTGTCGCCCAGGTGCCTGGCCGCCATCGCCGAGCACTCGATGTGCCAGCCGGGCCGGCCACGGCCCCAGGGCGAATCCCAACCGGGTAATTCCGGCGTCGACGGCTTCCACAACACGAAATCTTGTGGCGACTTCTTGTAAGGTGCCACTTCAACGCGCGAGCCCGCGACCATCTCACGAACATCACGCTTCGACAGCGCACCGTAATCTGCATAAGATGTGACATCGAACAGCACGTGGCCTTCCGCTTCGTAAGCATAGCCCCGCTCGAGCAGCGCGCTGATCATCGCGACCATGTCGTCGATATGTTGTGTCGCGCGCGGCTCGACATCGGGCGGCAAAACGCCGAGCGCACCCATGTCATGGTTGTAGGCCGTCATGTATTTCGCCGTAATCTCATCGATGGGCTTGCCCGTTTCAACCGATGCCGCATTGATCTTGTCGTCCACGTCGGTGAAATTGCGTGCGAAAGTCAGATCGAATCGGCGCCGCAAAATTCGAGCCAGCAGATCGAACACGACGGCCGGTCGCGCGTTGCCGATATGCGCGTAGTTGTATACGGTCGGGCCACAGAGATACATCGTCACCGTGCCTTCATGCAATGGCTCGAATGGAACCTTGCGGCCCTGCCTGGTGTCGTGCAGATGGATCGTCATCGCCTGTTTCGCTTGCCCGTCTAAAGGGACGCATGATAGCAATATTGCCGCCGGCGGCTATGCCCTGTATTCTGCCGCCCCGCGTCATGAATTCTCGAGGACAATCAATGTCTGTCGCCCCGGTCAAGTTTCAGGCCCGACAGTCGATCGGGCAAGTCGAAGAAGGCAACGATCTGGCGCCCAAATTCGATGATCGTGGCCTGATCACCGTCGTTACCACGGATGCCGACTCCGGCGAGTTGCTCATGCAGGGCCATATGAACGCCGAGGCGCTGGGCCTGACGATCAAGACCGGCGAAGCACATTACTACAGCCGCAGCCGGCAGGCTCTCTGGCACAAGGGCGCGACAAGCGGGTTCGTTCAAAAAGTGCGTGAACTCCTTGTGGACGATGATCAGGATTGTATCTGGCTGCGTGTCGACGTCGCCGGCGGTGCGAGTTGCCATGTCGGTTATCGCAGCTGCTTTTACCGCAGGGTGCCGGTCGGCGCGGAGTTCGAAGACCAGCAGTCCAGCGGCCATATCGATCTCAAATGGACCGATACCGAAAAGGTATTCGATCCCGACGACGTATATGGCGACGCGCCAAACCCGACAGTTCTCTGACCGTTTAGGCGCTGTTGCGCTCTGCTAACGCTCTTGCACAACGATTCAACGTCGTAAGTGCCGCAAGCACTGCAACCGCGGCGAGGATCGCTGTTGACCACCAGCCGGGGTTGAGCCCGATACCCAGCAGCAAACCCAACAGTCCAAAAACGAAAGCGCGGTCGCTCTTGCCCATCGGGCCGTCGTAGCGCCGGCTCGCACCGATCTGCACCGCGACAACCCCGGCCATCTCCGTCAATATCGACAGCAATACGACGCTTACGACGAGCATCGCCGGGATGCCTGGCACAACCGCAAACGGCAGGTACAGCGCCGTATCCGATACGACGTCGCCGAGTTCGTTGAGGATGCCACCTAGATCGCTTTGCATGTTGTGCTCCCGCGCCAGCATGCCGTCGATCGCGTTGAGTGCCATGCGCAGAAACAACCACACGGGGATTAGCAACGCCGCCCAGGATTTTGTCGGGGAAAGCGCAAACAACAAACCGACAATAATGGAGAACAACAACGCCGCGACCGTGACCTGGTTGGCCGAATACCCGGCATCGGCAAGGCGCTTGCAGATCGGTCGCAGCAGATTCTGAAATGCGGGCTTCAAATCGTAAATGGTCATGCGTTTAGCCTCCCCAGTTCGGCCACCCGGTCCCGCAGATCCTGGCAGATCTCGTTGACCGCGGCTGCAGATTTGTCCAGATTCGCATACCGGCGTGCTTGTCCGATTCGTAATCGCAGCTTGCGCGGCCGCGGCAGCAGCTTGCCCTTTGGCCAAGCCTCGAACCCGCCCTGCAAATGACACGGAATCACGGCCAGGTCGGTGCCGACAACAAGGCGACCGATTCCGGAGCGAAACCGGCCCATTTCGCCGTTTGTCGTGCGCGTGCCCTCTGGAAAAATGATCAGCACATTGCCCTCGTTCTTCAGCAGCTCCGCGCAAATGCTCAGGCTTTGCGCACCTTTGACCTTGCGATCGAATGGCAGTGCGTTGATCAGTATCGCCGACACAGCCGTTCGCGGCAGACTCGAGAAGAAGTAGTCGGCAGCCGCCGCCGGGAAAGTGCGATGTATCTTTTTTAGGGGCACCGACGCGATCATACACAGCGTATCGAGGTGGCTGGTGTGGTTGCAGACGAGAATGAAGGAACCGTGTTCAGGCAGGTTTTCGCGTCCTGCAATCTCGAGGCGATGATACAGCCGCATCCAGCCACGAAGCAGCATCGCGGCGGCCGAGCGAATCGCGTAAACCAGCATGTACGGCTGCCGCGGAAAATCACGCAAGTGCTCGACCATCGTCGCGTCGATGTCAGGCGGCGGGTGATACTCCCATTCTTCCATCGCAGCCCTGCGCTCAGGCCAGCCCGAGGAACCAGCGACCGGCATGGAAAAAGAGGGGCGCGACGAAGATCATGCTGTCGACCCGATCCAGGATGCCGCCATGACCTTCAATCACGGCACCCATATCCTTGATCCCGATATCGCGTTTGATGAAGCTGATCACGAGATCGCCCAGCTGCCCACCGATACCGACAATGAGACCGGCCATGATGAGGTGCCACGGTTGCAGGTGTGGAAATGAGAACCATAGCAACCACGGCATTACGAGCGAGACACCAATCGCCCCCAGCGAGCCCGCGATGGTCTTGTTCGGGCTGATGTTCTCGCACAGTTTGCGCTTGCCGAACAGTTTGCCGAACGTGAATGCTGCAATATCGTTGACTTCCACTGCCAGAATCAGAAACAACAGATAACCGTAGGCGTTTGCTGTGTTCGTCAGGAATCCCAGATGGCTGAACATCCAGCCGAAGTAAACGAATCCCACGATGGCCAACGCGACCTGGCGTAACTGCCCCTTCGCCCGATTGCGAAGAATGGGTACGAGTAAGATGGCGGAAATGACATACACCGGCAACGCCATGAACAGTCCGTACCATCCGGGCGTGCCGAGCCTGGGATCGGCGACGAATGTCACCACGGCAATGGCCGCAATTGAAATGTAGACTATTCCGGTCAGCCACCAGTCGTCATAGAGTCCGGTCGCCCGCGCGAATTCCTTGAAGCCGAAGATCGCTAGTATGGCAACGCCAAAAATTGTCGCCGTCCTGCCGAGGAAAATGACGCCAATGACAATCGGGATCATGATAAGCCAGCCGCGATACGTGCGCATGATCGAGCTGACATCTTTGCCAGCGACGCGCAGCATGCCGATGGCCAGGCCCGCGAACACGAGCAGACCGCCAATAATCTTCACGTACGTCAGGAATATTTCGCTCTGCAGCGCTGCGTCTATCGTCACACGTCATTTCCCCATCAGGTACATACCGAGGACGAGCAGCCCCATGCCACCAACGTTGACCGGTTTTATCGGTGTTTCGTAAAACGCCAGCGCCAGCAGTGCGGCCCAAATGAATGTCGTGGCATAAATCGGATACAGAACAGTCAGCGAGCCGCCTTTCCTGAATGCGGCAACGAACAACACCATTACGGCTACATAGCAGACCACGCCGCCCAGCAACCTGGGACTGAGCAAATAACTTGCGATCGAGCCGTTAGCCAGATCTGCCCCGGATTTGTAGAGGTACTGTCCGAGAGCGCCCAGCAGCGACGCGACAGGAAAAAGACAATTGAAATGTAGGGTGTGGACATCTGGCTTCGCCTTTTCTGTTTGTTGCTGCCGCCTAGAACCGACCCTCCCGGTCGTGGCGCCGCTTCTCCCGACGTCTCCGCGCAGCGCGCTGCGGCTTGCGAAACGCGATTGCCCGAGCCTGATACGCATACTCGATCGTGCCTACCAACCATAGCAGATAGCCAATCAGCTCGATGAACTCTTCGACAGCCAGTTTGACGATACGACGATAATCATCGCCAAGTATCGACATCCAGAGCGGCTCGTGCGCGACCAGATGGACGAATGCAAATAGAATTACGGATCCCGCGAACACGAGCGCGAGACCCGGTGACGGCCACACGCGGGCCCATGCTATTCTGAATCGCTTGCGTACGCGGTAGGTGTAGACAATGATCAACGCGGCCGCGAAACCAACCAGTACCTGCCACAGGTTTTCCACAAGATACCGATCGAGAAAATAGTAGAGTTCGCGAATCAGAAACAGCAGTGCCACGCCACCAAACGGGATTGCGATCGGTCGTTGCGATGGACAGTAGTGAGCAACCCAGGCCAGTAACGCACCACAAACAGCGATGATCAATGGCTGGATGAGTTCGACTGGCGAAAATTCACTGGTGCCGATTTGGTCGCCCGGATTCACAAACACGTGCAGTCTGAGGCTGCCCGGAAATGACATCTCGAGTTGCGTAAGCATCCATGTCAGCAGCGCGATACCGACGAAATAGCAAACATAGCGGGGCCAGACCATACCCGACTATACAATAAGTCAGGCGCGCAGCCTGAACGTGACTTCGCCGTCGGTCGAGAGCGGCCCTCTATCAATCAACCACTTGCGAGCATCGTCGGCATCAATCTCGTACCAGGACCGGGTATCGCCGAGTCGAAAACTGTAGCCTCAGGCGTCCATGTCCTGCATAACGCGTTCTCGTCCCACACCCTCGATCTGCTCGGCAAGAAGGACCTGTAGGAAACATACTGCCACTTCCTCGAGGTCATCGCCGCCCGCGTCGTGATCGAGTTGCTCACGCCGATGCGTCGCCGTGCAGACCACGTGGCAGCTTTCGTGCAGCAATGAGTGAACCGGTGTGTCACTGCGCACGTAGACAGATTGGCCAACGATGCCTGCCTCTGCGCCGCCCCAGTAGCTTCCAGTGATCTGTTCGCCCTTGGCCTGTACGCGCAGTTGCAGCCCGTACTTGCGCAGTAATGCATCGATCGATGCGCGAGATACGTCGCCAACCGCAGCCACTTTTCCAATGGGAGCCGGCAGGTCTTTACAGTGTCGCAAGTTGCTTGACGACAATGCGTACGAGGTCTTTTGCGATGGCTTCGCGCAACAGCTGCTCCTCGCGCGCTTTGCCGAGGACCTGCGTCTCGTCATACGTATAACTGCGAGTCCGCGTTAAGATCTGTGGCTCCAGCAGCGTTTTTTCTCCGCTAAGCAGCGAATACTCAACATGGTAGTAGACTTCGTACTCGGTTGGCACATTGCGCGCGGACACCGACAACACGCGCTGATTGGTTTCGTCGGCACTGATCACCATAATGGCCGTCGCTTCTGCAGGCGTATCAACAAGCTCCAGACCAGCCGATTGTAGCCGCCGTCGCAGTTCACGATGGAACAGGCTGTTGCGCTCGACAGTGTCAATATACGTACGCTCCATCTCGGCCGGTGCGGTCAGTTCGCCTGGCATGTGAAATCCACAACCAGCAAGCTGTAATACCAGAACCAATGTCAGCAACCTAGACAACGATATTGACCAGGCGTCCGGGTACAACAATGGTCTTGCGCACTTCCTTGTCCGCAACAAAGCGCTGCACATTTGGATCGGCAAGCGCCTGCTTGCCGACTGTGTCGTTGTCGGCATTCGCTGCAACGGATATGCGGCCGCGCAACTTGCCGTTAACCTGCACGACGATTTCGATCAGGTCTGTTGCCAACGCACTCTCGTCCGCCCGCGGCCAGGGCTCGTCTATTAGTGCGGTTTCATGGCCCAGTGCGGCCCAGAGCGCGTGACATATGTGCGGCACGATCGGCGACAACATCAGGATGACGGCTTGCAGAGCCTCCCGAACAACCGCGCGGTCTGCGTCCGAGGCGCATTCGAAGCGATTGACTGCGTTGAGGAGTTCCATCGAAGCGGCGACGGCCGTATTGAATGTGTAACGTCGGCCAATGTCATCGCTGATTTTTGCAATGGATTGATGCGTTTTTCGTCGCAGGTCTTTTTGCGGTGCGTTGAGCTTGTCGCGATCCAGCTCACCGACGGGCCCGCTGTCCAGATGCTCCTGGACAGCGTTCCAGAAGCGTTTGAGGAAGCGGAAACTGCCCTGCACGCCGTCATCGGACCACTCCAGTGCCTGCTCTGGCGGGGCAGCGAACATCATGAACAGGCGCACGGTATCCGCACCGTATTTTGCAATCAATTCCTGCGGATCGACGGTGTTGCCCTTGTTCTTCGACATCTTCGCACCGTCCTTGAGTACCATGCCCTGCGTGAGCAAATTCGTGAACGGCTCGGACACATCGGTCAGGCCTTCATCGCGCATGACGCGTTGAAAGAATCGCGCATAAAGCAGATGCAGGATAGCGTGTTCGATGCCGCCGGTGTATTGATCGACCGGCGTCCAATAGGCCGCTCTCTCGTCGAGCATCGCAGTGTCGCTGTCCGGGCATGCGTAGCGTGCAAAGTACCAGGATGATTCGACGAAGGTGTCGAACGTGTCTGTCTCGCGACGAGCATCCTTGCCGCACTTCGGGCACGCGACGTTTATGAACTCAGGAATGTCCTTGAGTGGCGAACCGTGCCCCGTAAATTCGACGTCCTCTGGCAGCACGACCGGCAGCTGATCCTCGGGAACCGGCACCGCATCGCATTCATCACAATAAATGATCGGAATCGGCGTGCCCCAATAGCGCTGCCGCGACACGCCCCAGTCGCGCAGGCGATAGTTGATCGTGCGCTGACCCCGGCCTGACTGTTCGAACCAGTCGGCAATGGCATTGAACGCATCCTCGTAATTGAGACCGTCGTACTCCCCGGAGTTGACCAGCAAACCTTTGTCGGTGAAGACGGCTGCGTCGATATCGATTTGGCTGCCGTCTGCGGGCGCAATGACCTGTTTGATGGCCAGGCCGTGCTTTTTTGCGAACTCCCAGTCGCGCTCGTCGTGCCCCGGAACAGCCATGACCGCACCGGTGCCGTAGCTCATTAGAACGAAGTTCGCGACCCACAGCGGCACCTCATTACCGGTCAGCGGATGTATCGCCGAGATACCAAGGGCCATGCCCTTCTTCTCCATCGTCTCGAGCGTCGCCTCGGCAGCATCGGTTTTTTTGCACTCGTCAATGAACGCAGCGATCTCCGGGTTGTCGGCGGCCGCCTTCTCCGCCAGAGGATGCTCAGCGGCGACGGCCATATAGGTGACGCCAAACAGTGTATCGGGGCGCGTCGTAAACACCGTCAGCGGTTCGTCTTCTCCTGCAACATTAAACGACAGTTCGATTCCTTCAGAGCGTCCGATCCAGTTGCGTTGCATTATCTTTACCGAGTCGGGCCATCCCGGCATCCGATCGAGTTCCTCAAGCAGTTCGTCAGCGTAGGCCGTGATTTTCATGAACCACTGCGGTATTTCGCGACGCTCGACGAGCGCATCCGAGCGCCAGCCGCGACCATCGATGACCTGCTCGTTCGCCAGGACTGTTTGATCGACAGGGTCCCAATTGACGACCGAATTCTTGCGGTAGACGAGTCCTTTCTCGAACATCCTCGTGAACAGCCATTGCTCCCAGCGGTAATACTCGGGCCGGCATGTCGTGACCTCTCGGCTCCAGTCGTACGCATAGCCGAGCCTGTCCATCTGGACGCGCATGTCTTCTATATTGTCGTAGGTCCATTTCGCGGGCGGCACGCCGCGTTTGATCGCAGCATTTTCGGCTGGCATGCCGAACGCGTCCCAGCCCATCGGCTGCAGCACATGCTTTCCCTGCATTCGCTGATAACGGGCAATGACATCACTGATCGTGAATACGCGCACATGCCCCATGTGCAGTTTCCCGCTGGGATACGGGAACATCGTCAGGCAGTAGAATTTTTCCCTGTCGGAGTCTTCGCCGACCTCGAAACAGCGCGACTCCTGCCAGTATTGCTGGGCGGCAGTTTCCACAGATTCAGGGCGATAGGGGGTACTCATGGGGCTTTCGTTTTTGGCTGGTTGCGAAACCCGCAAGCCTACAGGAACAGGCCGCGATTCGCAGCAGCAGCACAGTCTTCAGAGGTTGGTACGTCCCCGCAACCAGAGCGCTGCCAGCAGCACAAGGCATATGCTCAAAACCAGCCAGTTGCCGACTCTGACATACGGCGTGCCGCCCTGGCGCGGCTCGACCTGCATCGTCATGATGGCGGCCTCGAACTGCGGGCCCTTTTTGAGGATCTTGCCATCGGGACCGATAAACGCACTGATTCCCGTATTCGTTGCCCGGATCGCATAACGCCCAACCTCGAGCGACCGCATCCGGGCGATCTGCAGGTGCTGATGCGGCGCAATTGAATCGCCGAACCAGGCATCGTTACTCACGTTGATGAGCAAGCCAGCGTCGGGCAGCGCGTACAATTGCTCGGCGCCATAAGCGTCTTCATAGCAGATCGCGACAGCCAGTTCGACGCCGTCGCGGGTGGCGATCAATGTCTGCACGTCCGCACCAGCCGCCAGGTCGTTATGTGGCAGGTTCAGCATGCGCAACCATTCGCGAACCTGCGGTGGTACCGGAAAATACTCGCCGAACGGCACGAGATGCCGTTTCCGGTAAACCTGCCGCTGCTCGCCGTCGATAGCAATGAGGCTGTTATAGATCTTCGGTTCCAGCGTACGCTCGGTGACACGCTCGAGGATACCGAACAGTATGGTTTGCCCGGTGACACGACTGTCCGACTCGAGCGCCTGGATGTAAGACTCGACGCGGTCAGTTACCGACGGTATCGCAACTTCGGGCCAGACAACGATATCGCTGCGCGCGGCGCCTCGAGTCGCCTGTTGATAAAAGTCCAGCGTTGGCTGAAGATTCTTGGGCAGCCATTTCCTGTCCTGCGAAATTCCCCCCTGGATCAAGGTCGCTGTAACGGGCTTGCCGGCGGGCTCGGTCCAGTCGACGGTCTTGAGTACAGCGCCGAGTAACCAGGGCAGTACGACGATGGCGATAGCAATCCACTGCTGGCGACCGCGCGTCAAAAGCGCGACGAGGATGGCGGCAACGCTCGTGACGAGCAGTGCCGACACGCCATAAACGCCGAGGATGGGCGCCCACCCGGCCAGCGCCGAATCGACCTGGCTGTAGCCGAGCGCCATCCAGGGAAACCCGGTCAGCAGCCAGCCCCGAGCCCATTCGACAAGAACCCACACTGCCGGTGCCACGGCCAGTAACCGCCAGGGCTCACCGCTGGCGAGCCGGCTGATGAGCCAACCCGTGAGCAACAGGTACAGCCCCATTAGCAGGACCAGGCCGAGCATTAACAGCAGCGCGATCCAGACCGGCGCCTGGCCAAAAATGACCACCGAGATGTAGATCCAGTAGGTCCCCGAGAGAAACAGGCCAAAACCGAACCAGAATGCGTGTTTTGCAGACTCACGTGGCGAATTGGTCAGGCAAACATACAGGAACGGCAGCAACAGTAACGCGGCGAGCAAAGACAGGCCGAACGGCGCGAACGCGGCCGTCGTCAGACAACCTAAAACAAAGAAGATGAACTGGCTGGTCCGGGGCCGATCCGCCGGCAGCAACAGGATCGACGGTTCCTGCGCCACTCGTCAGCTATTCCGCTGAACCTGCAATGAATCGATGCGGCGCTTGTCAGCCTTGATGACAGCGAACTCGAAGCCGCCGAATTGAATCGACTCACCGCGTCGCGGCAGCCTGCCGAGTTCATGCATCACCAATCCGCCTACCGTGTCGTACTCCTCATCGGCGAGTTCGCAGTCGAAGTACTCGTTGAAGTCCTCGATACGCGTCAGCGCGCGCACCGCAAAACTGGGCTTGCCATGACGATCGCCATCCGGGCGTATGAATGCGGCTTCCGCATGATCGTGCTCGTCATCGATCTCGCCGACGATCTCTTCGAGCACATCTTCGATGGTCAGCAAACCTGCCACGCCGCCATACTCATCCACGACGATGGCCATGTGATTGTGGCTGTCGCGAAACTCCTTGAGCAGCGCATTGAGTCGCTTCGACTCAGGAATGACGGACACGGGTCGTAGCAACTTCCTGAGGGGTACTTCGTCGGCGTCGTCGCTGCCAAAATAACGCAGCAGATCTTTTGCCAGCAAGACACCGAGCACCTCGTCGCGATCCTCGCCGATAACCGGGAATCGGGAATGACCGGACTGAATAATCGTGGACAGTATTTCGTCGAAGTCTTCTTCGATATCGATGACGACCATATGCGAGCGCGGCACCATGACGTCGCGCACCTGCGTCTCGGACACCTCGAGCACGCCGGAGAGCATACTCTTCTCTTCAGCATCGAGATCGATCTCGGATTTTTGAATAATTTCGTGGATTTCTTCGCGGCTCCAGGGATCGCCTTTGAGTGCGCGCTTTACGCGCGCAAACATGCTGGTGCTTCCTGTGCCGCTGGTACTTGGCGGTTTGTCGTTCATCGAACCTGGTTTGGCGTTCCGTCTTGATTTCAGCTTATTGTATCAGCTTGGAGTTACGAGCTCGCATACGGGTCCGTCACGCTTCTACGAGCGAGTATTCTGGTCTCCAGGCCTTCCATTTCAGCCGCCGCAGCGTCAGTCTCATGCTCGAAGCCCAGCAGATGCAAGGTACCGTGCACGAGTATGTGGCCCCAGTGGTCGGCGAGCGACTTGCCCTGCTCCATCGCCTCAGCTGCAACAACCGACGCGCAGATAACGACGTCGCCGAGTAGCAGTCTGGCGTCGTTCGGCAGACCCTCGATCTTGCCCGCCGGAAACGACAACACGTTCGTTGCCTTGTCCTGTTCGCGATAATGCTTGTTTAGCGTTCGAATCTCATCGGCGTCGACGATGCGCACGGCGACTTCGACATCATGGGCCGGCACCCGTGCAGACTGCCCGACCGCAATTTCGACCCAGTCGTATATATCGGCTTGTGACGGAATACCCGGTTCGTCACAGGCCAGCTGCACATCAACTTCTAGAGCTGCCATTGTCGTCCGATTCGTACGCCTCCACGATTCGCTGCACGAGAGGATGGCGGACGACATCCTTCGGCGTAAAAAAGGTAAAGGCGATGCCTGCGACGTTGTCGAGTATGCGCCTCGCGTTGTTGAGCCCGGACTCTTGCTGGATGGGCAAATCGATCTGCGTGACGTCACCCGTGACCACCGCATGCGAGCCGAATCCGATTCGCGTGAGAAACATCTTCATCTGCTCGACACTCGTGTTCTGCGCCTCGTCCAGAATTACGAATGATTCGTTGAGCGAGCGGCCACGCATGAACGCCAACGGCGCAATCTCGATTACGTTGCGTTCAATCAGTCGCGTCACAGTGTCGGCGCCCATCATGTCGTAAAGCGCGTCATACATTGGCCGCAGATACGGATCGACCTTTTGCGACATATCACCAGGCAGAAAGCCGAGACGCTCACCCGCCTCGACGGCCGGGCGCACCAGCACGATGCGGCGCACCTGCTCGCTCTCGAGTGCATCGATCGCGGCCGCAACGGCGAGATAGGTTTTGCCAGTACCTGCAGGTCCGATGCCGAATGCGAGATCGTGATCGCGAATATTCTTGAGATACGCCGTTTGATTGATGCCGCGTGGGCGAATCAATTTATGCCGCGTCTGGATCGAAACAGCGTCGGCGTCACTCGTGGCAGCATCGCTTTTGTCGGACGCAGGTTCGCCTTTTTTCATCACAGACTCCTGCAATAGCATATGCACGCGCTCGGGATCGAGCCGTTCACTGTCGGTCATCTGGAACAGTGACTGCAAGACGTCGCTGCCGATTTGCGCTGCACCGGGTTTGCCCGTTACACGAAAGCGATTGCCGCGACTCGCGATTTCGACATCGAGACGCCGTTCTATTTGCCGCAGGTGTTCGTCAAACTGACCGCAAAGATTCGCCAGGCGGTTATTGTCGGCGGGCTCCAGGACCACGTCCCGAGAAATCTGGATCGCATTCAAAGTATCTAGGAGACTACCGCGATGTGCGGGGATTGAAAAGTAGATAGTTCACAGAGACGACCAAATTAACTGGCGGCGCAGCGAGACGATCTTATGGCCGCTGCAGGTTGTTCGAGCAGGAGGCGGCCTCGAAGGGAGTTTGGAAGCGCCTCGGTAATGACGACGTCGACAAACCGGCCGATGCAGGATGGATCGGCGTCGAAGTTCACCCAGCGCATGTTCTCGGTCTTGCCGGCAACCTGATTCGCGTCTTTCTTCGAAATTTTTTCGACGAGCACACGCTGCGTGGTGCCTACCATGCCTCGACTGATATCGAACGCCTGGCTGTTGATGCGGGCCTGCAATAACTGCAGGCGCTGCTTTTTCACATGCATCGGAGTGTCGTCAGCGAGGCCCGCGGCTGGCGTACCGGGCCGCGCGCTGTAGATAAAGCTGAAAGACTGATCGAAACCGACGTCGGCGATCAGGTTCATCAGTTGCTCGAAGTCGTCATCCGTCTCCCCAGGGAAACCAACAATGAAATCCGACGACAGCGAAATGTCGGGGCGCACGTCCCGGAGCTTGCGAATCTTCTGCTTGTACTCGAGCACCGTGTGGCCGCGCTTCATGCGCGCGAGAACACGATCGGAACCGTGCTGTACCGGCAGGTGCAGATAATTAGCCAGCTTGGGCACTTCGGCGTAGGCCTGAATCAGGCTCTCCGTGAACTCGACCGGGTGTGATGTCGTAAAGCGGATGCGCTGAATGCCATCTATGGCCGCGACGTAATAGATAAGTGTCGCAAGGTCCGCAGTCTGTCCATCATGCATCGGCCCCCGGTAGGCGTTGACGTTTTGACCGAGCATGTTGATCTCACACACGCCCTGGCCCGCAAGGCTAACGCACTCCGCGATCACATCATCCAACGGGCGGCTGACTTCTTCACCGCGTGTGTATGGCACAACGCAAAAACTGCAGTACTTGCTGCAGCCCTCCATGACTGACACAAACGCGGTCGGGCCGTCGGCGCGTGGCTCGGGCAGTCGATCAAACTTCTCGATCTCGGGAAATGAAATATCGACGACCGGTTTGTTCGTAGCGCGAGCGTCTTCGACGAGCTCCGGGAGGCGATGCAAAGTCTGTGGACCAAACACAACGTCGACAAAGGGTGCGCGCCGTGTTATGCCTTCGCCTTCCTGGCTTGCAACACAGCCGCCCACACCGATCATGACGCCGCGGCGCTTCTCTTTCAGCGGGCGCCAGCGGCCGAGTTCGGAAAACACCTTTTCCTGCGCTTTTTCGCGTATCGAACACGTATTGACGAGCAACAGATCTGCTTCGTCCGCATCAGTCGTGAGCTCGTAACCGTGCGATTCGCGCAGCACGTCCGCCATCTTGTCAGAGTCGTACTCGTTCATCTGGCAACCCATGGTCTTGATGTAGAGCTTTTTGCCCATGTCTGCTACCGAATAAAGCCCATCGCTTCGAGCTTCACGAGGATGCGATGCGCCGCGAGGTCCGGCGTAATTTCGCGCGTGTCGATCACCATCTCGGCATTCTCCGGCGCTTCATACGGATCCGAGATGCCCGTGAACTCCTTGATCTTACCTGCACGGGCAAGTGCATAGAGTCCTTTGCGGTCGCGCTGTTCACAGACCTCGACGGACGTCGACACGTGAATCTCAATAAAACCGCCAAGCGGTGCGATCAGTTCGCGAACCGCACGGCGCGTCGCCGTGTACGGCGCGATCGGCGCACAGATCGCGATGCCACCGTTCTTCGTGATTTCGCTGGCAACGTAGCCGATGCGCCGGATATTCAGGTCGCGATGTTCTTTCGAAAAACCGAGCTCGCTCGACAGGTTCTTGCGCACGATGTCGCCATCGAGCAGGCTGACGGGCCGGCCGCCCATTTCCATGAGCTTGACCATGAGCGCATTCGCGATCGTCGACTTGCCCGAGCCGCTGAGCCCCGTGAAGAACACCGTGAAACCCTGTTTGTGGCGCGGCGGATGCGTGCGGCGCAACTCGGCCACAACGTCGGGAAACGAGAACCACTCGGGGATCTCGAGACCTTCTTGCAGGCGGCGGCGCAATTCCGTGCCGGAGATATTCAGCACGTAATCGTCGTCAGTCTTTTCATCGATCGGGATGTACTGCGCCCGATTCTCAGCGTAGACCATGAGCTGAAACGGCACCATCGTTATGTCCAGTTCGTCAGCGTGCTCTTTAAGCAGTTCCTGCGCATCGTAAGGGCCGTAAAAATCCTCACCATGGCTGTCCTGACCTGGACCCGCGTGATCGCGGCCGACGATCAGGTGCGTGCAACCGTAGTTCTTGCGAATGATCGCGTGCCACATCGCTTCGCGCGGGCCGCCCATGCGCATCGCGAGCGGCAGCAGGCTCAGCATCGTCGTCTGTTCCGGATAACGATTCAGCAGCTGCTCGTAGCAGCGGACACGCGTGAAGTGATCGACATCACCCGGCTTCGTCATGCCGACAACCGGATGAATCAGCAGATTCGCTTCGACATCGCGGGCGGCGCGCAAAGTCAGCTCCTGGTGCGCACGGTGCATCGGGTTACGTGTCTGGAACGCGACAACCTTGCGCCAACCGAGTTTCTCAAAGCGATCGCGCACTTCACCGGGCGCGTCACGCAGATGCTTGAAATCGTAGTGCGTCGGTGCCTCGATGCCCTTGAGGCTACCGCCAACGTAGACTGGATTTCCTATGTTTTTCAGGTAGTTGACTGCCGGATGCTTGTCATCAGTCGTGCCGTAAACGCATTTGGCCTCGGCATCGAGATCCGGCGTCCAGACGTCCCCGACTTCGAGAGTCGCGAGGATCACGCCCTCGAGATCACGTAACGCGACCCTGTCGCCTGACTTGATATCCCTGGCGAACGCCTCGGTCACGTCGAGCGTAATCGGTATCGGCCACAGCACCCCGCTGCTCAGGCGCATCGTGTCGACAACCGAGTCATAGTCCTTTTTGTTGAGAAATCCCTCGAGGGGCGAAAACGCGCCGTTCAGGAGCAGTTCGATATCGCAGAGCTGCCGCTCGGTGAGGTCCCATGACGCATGCTCGCGCGCGGCTTCTTTTTCAGCCGCAGCCTCGTCAGCCGCCAGATACAGATCTTTCAGTTCGCCGCCATGCGGCTCTTTAAACGCGCCCATTCTCTAGTGTCCTGAATCAAAAACGCGGTGCGGGCTCAAAATCGGCCTGCCCCGCGTGAATTAGTGAGGCGCGCGATCCTACACCACAATCGCTGGGCAGTCACTGCCCGGCCGCCATTTCTCCCCACAAGTATTTGTCCTTACGGCAAATGCGCATCCTGGAGCCTATGATTAGTATGGTTTTATTTTCGACGACCGGCGGTACCCCACAATGAGCCTTGCAGAATTCACAATACCGACAGCAATAGCCGAGCCCGGAATGACAGTCCGCGAACTGTTCACCGAATGTGTAAAAGCCGATGTCGCAGGGCTGCCGTTTCGGGCAGCGAATGGCAAGTTCGCTGGCAAAGCTTCCATCCGCCAAATAGTCACAGAAGTCTGTATCCCACAGGCCATGATCGAACACGCAAGGCTTTTGGGTGACAGCATCGAGGCGCTGCGCTTGTCGCTGAACCGAGAGCAGTCACTGTTCGACCTGACCATCGACGACTACCTCATTCATGATGCCGCGTATATCTCGCCCGCATCGCCGTTGGCGAAGGCTCTCGCGACTATGGAAAGCTACAAAACGACCTACGTATTCGTGATCGATGCCGAACAGAATTACTACGGCACGCTCGGCATCGTCTCGCTGGCGCGCTGCTTGCTTAAACGCAATCCTTGAACGTCGTGAACGCGCCCGGCGACTTCAGTTCCATGTGGATCGCATCGGCCATCCTGGTCGGCGCGTACGTGATGATTTTTAGCGAACGGCTGCATCGGACCTATGCGGCTCTGGCTGGCGCCGTTGCAATGGTTGGTGTCGGCGGCTGGCTGGGCTTTTACAGCGAAATGGACGCGCTTATCTCTATAGACGCCAACACCATATTGCTGTTGATGGGCATGATGCTGCTGGTTGCCATGCTCCGGGCAACGGGGTTGTTCGAGTATCTTGCGATTCGCCTGGCGAAAGCGGCCGGCGGAAGACCGATGCGGCTCATGATTTACCTGGGCGTTGCAGTCAGCGTGTTGAGCATGTTTCTCGACAACGTGACCACGGTCATAATTTTCGCCCCGCTCACAATACTCGTCACGCGCATGCTGCAGCTGAACCCGGCGCCGTTCCTGATCGCGCAGGCAATGCTGTCTAATATCGGTGGCGCTGCGACGCTCGTCGGCGACCCGCCGAACATCATGATCGGCAGCGCCGCCAGCATCGACTTCCTCACATTTTTGATCAACATGGCGCCGCTGGTCGCAGCCCCCTGGCTCGCCACCGTGCTGTTGCTGCTGATTTTCTTCCGCAAGGACCTGCGGCCCGTGGGCAGCGAACCGGCATTAGTCGACCTCGATGAAAACAAGGCAATTCGCGAGCCCAAAATGCTGCGCCGCATGCTGCTGGTCATGGGACTGGTTTTTATTCTGTTTTTTGCGCACCACCGCCTCGGCTTTTATCCTGCTTTCGTCACTTTGATTGGCCTTGCACTGGCGCTGCTTCTCGTGCGGCCGCATGCCGACAAACTGGTCGACGAGGTGGACTGGTCTATCCTGCTGTTCTTCGCCTCACTTTTTGTGATCGTCGGGGGCGTGGAGGCAACCGGCTTACTCGAGCTTATCGGCAGCGAACTTGCCGAGGCCGCACGGGACCCGCAAATGCTGTTAATAACGGCACTGACGCTGATGTGGATCGCTGCAATGCTCAGCGCCCTGATCGACAATATTCCGTTTACGGTCACGATGATTCCGATAATCAGCGCTTTGTCAGCTGAAGGTGTTGACGTATACCCCCTGTGGTGGGCGCTGGCCCTCGGCGTAGCGTTGGGCGGTAACGGTACGCATATCGGTGCCACAGCAAATATCGTGGTCGTTGCACAGGCGGAACGCAGCGGCGTGGCCGGCGCCAAGATTACTCCGCTACAGTGGTTAAAGACGGGACTGCCCGTGATGCTGTCAGGCCTGCTCGTCGCGAGCGTCGCGTTTGCGCTGATTTACTGAGATATCAGAATGGAATGTCGTCGTCGAAGTCGTCCGGACCTGCCTGCGGTGGCGCACTTGGCGGTGCCGAACTCGAACCTGAACCCATCGGTGCCGAACCGCCACCGCGCCCGCCGAGCATCTGCATTTCGTCGGCGATGATCTCGGTGGTCCAGCGGTCCTGGCCGTTCTTGTCCTGCCATTTGCGCGTGCGCAGCTTGCCCTCGATGTAGACCTGCGAACCCTTGCGCAGGTACTCGGCCGCGATTTCGGCTAGACGATTGAACATGGCAACCTTGTGCCACTCGGTACGGTCTTTTTGCTCGCCCGTCTGTTTGTCCTTCCAGCTCTCGTTCGTAGCCACTGTCAGATTGGTCACCGCCGATCCACTGGGCATGTAGCGCGTCTCGGGATCGCCTCCGAGGTTGCCGATGAGAATGACTTTGTTTACTCCGCGGGCCATATCAGGTCCCCTGTCAGATAATGTACTTGTTTTTTGCCCCTGCGGCTGCCACCGGTGAGGGTCGACTATTGTAGAGCCTGAGTGGCCAAATACCACCCCGATTTCTTTAGGAACGCTGCCGAAAGAGACCCGACATCGCCAGCCAGATAGCCGCGAGCAGCGCGCACACGAAGAATACGTCCGCAGGGCGGCCCGCCTCCAGGAAGCGTCCACCGATCAGACCGCCGACGAATGCGCCGAGAAACTGCGCGCTCGAGAACACGCCGAGTGAGGCGCCGCGCACCTCGCCGTGAGCAAGTATCGACAAACGCGCCGGCAGTCCCGCCTCGAGGAAGTTGAATCCGGCAAAGAACGCGACGAGTGCCAGGAACACCGGGACAACGGCGACGCCCGTAAACGTCAACATCATCTCTCCCGCGACGAGCAGCGCGACGGCGATGCCGATGGTCGCCGCCTTGCCTTTACGCTCGTCGCTGAGAATCAGCGGGATCGTCACGAGCAGTGACACGAGCAGCGCACCGACGTACATTTTCCAATGATCGGTCAATGCGAGTTCAAGGCGGTTTGCGAGCAGGAACGGCAGCGCGACGAAACTCGCGGTCAGAATCGCGTGCAGCAGGAACACATAAAAATCGAGGCGCAGCAGTTCGGCACGAAATGCCGATCTGAGGTTCCGCTTGGGTGCTGCATCGGGACTTTCGATTGTGTCCGGCAGACGGGTCAGCAACAGGCCGGCAACCACGGCGAGCAGCGCCGCAAACCAGAACAGGGCTGGCACGCCGAATTTGGCCGCGATAGCTGGCCCGAGGATCAGAGCAACGATAAAAGACGCGCCGATGCCGATACCGTAGAACGCCATCGACCGGGTGCGAACCTCCGCGCGCGTGGCGTCGGCGATCAGCGCAGCCAGTGTCGCCGAAATAGCACCCGCGCCCTGCAGGAGCCTGCCGATGATAACAGTCCAGATCGAATCCCCCATGGCAGCGACCACACTGCCGGCGGCAAATATGATCAGGCCCACAACAATGACAGGTACCCTGCCGATCCTGTCAGACAGGGCGCCAAAAGGGATCTGCAGCCCAGCCTGCGTCAGTCCATAGGCGCCGACGGCAACGCCGATCAGCATCGGCGTTGCGCCCTCGAGTTCCGCGGCATGCAGTGACAAGACGGGCAATAGCGCAAATAGCCCGAACATTCTGAACATTGCGATCGACGCCACGACCCCGACAGCCCGCTTCTCAGCAGGCAACATGGCGGCAATGCCGTTGTCAGAGTCAGGCTTCATCCAGAGAGTTTTTGCGCCGAAGTCAGAGGGCGGCGTATATTAGCAGGTTGTTCGGCGCTTACTGATACCCACATGAAAACCATCGAAATCCGCGGTGCCAGAACCCACAACCTGTGCAATCTCGATCTGAGCCTGCCGCGCGACAAACTGATTGTGTTCACGGGCCTGTCCGGCTCGGGCAAATCCTCGCTCGCGTTCGACACGATCTATGCCGAGGGACAGCGCCGCTATGTCGAATCATTGTCCGCCTATGCGCGTCAGTTTCTCTCGATGATGGAGAAACCGGACGTTGATCATATCGACGGCCTGTCGCCGGCGATCTCGATAGAGCAAAAATCGACCTCGCATAATCCGCGTTCCACAGTCGGCACCGTTACGGAGATTTACGATTATTTGCGGTTACTTTACGCGCGTGCCGGTATCCCGCGCTGCCCCGACCACGACGCGGACCTCGAGGCACAAACGGTTGCGCAGATGGTCGACCAGGTGCTCGCGATGCCCGCGGGTACCCGACTGATGCTGCTCGCACCTGTCGTCGCCGATCGCAAGGGCGAACACGTGCACCTAATGCAGGACCTCATGGCGCAGGGCTTCATTCGCGCACGAATTGATGGCGAGGTTTACGAACTCGACCAGCCGCCGTCGCTCGACCTCCGCAAGAAGCATCATATCGACGCCATCATCGATCGCTTCAAAGTCAAAGACGACATTCGCCTGCGACTTTCCGAGTCGTTTGAAACAGCGCTGCGGCTTGGCGACGGCGTTGCACGCATCGTGATCATGGATCAAGCCGACGACGAAGAACTGATATTTTCCGACCGCTTCGCCTGCAACATCTGTGGCTACTCGCTCACCGAGCTCGAACCGCGCCTGTTCTCGTTCAACAATCCGAGCGGCGCGTGCCCGGGCTGTGACGGTCTGGGCGTGAAACAGTATTTTGATCCCGAACGCGTTGTCGTGAACAAAGATCTGTCACTCGCCGGCGGTGCGATCCGCGGCTGGGATCGCAAAACGACCTACTACTACCAGATGATTCAGAGCCTGGCCTCACACTACGATTTCGATCTCGAGACACCGTTCAACAAGCTGCCAAAGAAACTGTGCGACATCGTCCTGTACGGCAGCGGTGGCGAGAAAATCGAGTTTTACTATGAGAACTCGCGTGGTATGCAGATCAAGAAACGGCATCGCTTTGAAGGTGTGATTCCGAATCTGGAGCGTCGTTACCGCGAGACCGAGTCTGGCGCCGTTCGCGAAGAACTGGCAAGATTCCTTAACAGCCAGGCCTGCCCGGATTGCGGCGGCACGCGCCTGAATAGCGCCGCCCGGCACGTGTTCATCCTGGATCTTTCGCTGCCGGAGATTTCGAACCTTTCGGTTGGCCATGCGCGAAAGTTCTTCGAAACGCTCAGGCTCGAGGGATGGCGCGCCACGATTGCCGAGAAGATCGTCAAGGAAATTGGCGACCGACTCAGTTTTCTTAGCGATGTTGGCCTCGACTACCTGTCGCTGGACCGCAGTGCTGAAACGCTTTCGGGTGGTGAAGCACAGCGCATTCGCCTTGCCAGTCAGATTGGGTCGGGGCTCGTTGGCGTGATGTACATTCTCGACGAGCCATCGATTGGCCTACATCAAAGAGACAACCAGCGACTGCTCGGTACGCTGACGCATTTGCGGGACATCGGTAACACGGTCATCGTCGTTGAGCATGATGAAGAAGCAATACGATCAGCAGACTACGTGGTCGACCTCGGGCCGGGTGCGGGCGTACACGGTGGCAAGGTTGTCGTCGCCGGCGCGCCGGACGAAGTACAAAAGAGTTCCGCATCACTGACCGGTCAGTACCTGGCAGGAACCCGCAAGATTGCCGTCCCCGCAGAGCGCACTGCGCCGAATCCCGATCGCCAGATCACGATTGTTGGCGCGGCCGGTAACAATCTCAAGAACGTCAACGCGGCGATTCCCGTCGGCCTGATGACCTGCGTCACCGGCGTATCCGGATCGGGCAAATCGACGCTGGTCAACGACACCCTGTATAAAGCGGTGGCCGACGTTTTAAACCGAAGCAGCCGTAACGCTGCGCCGCACAAAGAAATTTTGGGGCTGGATTTGATCGACCGCGTCATTGATATCAGCCAGAGTCCGATTGGCCGCACGCCGCGCTCCAACCCTGCGACCTACAGCGGCCTGTTCACGCCGATACGGGAATTGTTCGCAGGCACTCAGGAATCGCGTTCGCGCGGTTACATGCCAGGCCGCTTTAGCTTCAATGTCAAAGGCGGCCGCTGCGAACCCTGTCAGGGCGATGGCGTCATCAAGGTCGAGATGCACTTCTTACCGGATGTGTATGTGCCTTGTGACACTTGCCGCGGCAAACGCTACAACCGTGAAACGCTCGAGATTCGGTACAAAGGCAGGAACATTCACGAAGTGCTCGATATGACTGTGGAAGATGCAGCCGAGTTCTTCCAAAACGTGCCTGTCGTCTTCCGCAAATTGCGAACGCTCATGGATGTGGGCCTTACTTATATCCGACTCGGGCAGAACGCGACGACCTTGTCGGGGGGCGAGGCGCAGCGCGTAAAACTCGCGAAAGAACTGTCGAAACGCGATACGGGCAACACGCTGTACATCCTGGACGAACCAACAACCGGGCTGCACTTTCACGATATCGAGCAGCTGCTCGGCGTTCTGCACCGCCTTCGCGATCACGGCAACACCGTCGTCGTCATCGAGCACAATCTCGACGTCATCAAGACCGCGGACTGGATCATCGACCTGGGTCCCGAAGGTGGCGATGGTGGCGGCGAGATCATTGCGATCGGAACGCCTGAAGATGTGGCCGCCAATTCACATTCATATACCGGTCAGTTTCTGAAACCGCTGGTCGAACGCCCTGGCGAATCGATCGCCAGCACCCGGGTCGGTACGTAGATACAGGGACGGCTCGATCAGCTCGAGTTCCATGAGCAGGAAGTTATCGCCTGCATCACGCACGAAATCAGCTCGAACGTAGACCGGTTGTGGATCGACCAGAGCGAGCACGCGTTGTGCCGTTTCGACCTGCACGTTCGTGGCCGTGATTGCCTTTATATCAGCGCCGTGCTCTTCCTGACATCGAAAGTCACCGGGCTCAGGGGTTTTGAGAATTGCATGACTGTACTCGCTGTCAAAGAAGAACAGCGAGTATTCGCCCTCGCTCTGCACGTTCTGCATGAATGGCTGCACGAAGAAAGGACGTTCATTAAATGTCTGTTTCAAATGCGCCGCGAGCTCGTCAGAAACCGGATCTGACAGGACATAAGTATCCTGTGCATTGGCACCGACATCCGGCTTGATGACGATTTTGTCGGCAGCAAGTGTTCGAAACCAATGTGGTATCTGCAGCGCGTCGATGTCGTCAAACCAGATGCTCGGCACAATCGGGGCACCGCGTGCTTCGAGATCACGCAGATAGGTCTTGGTGAGCGTCCATTCGACGAGCGACAGCGGATTCAACAGATGTGCCGACGACGCGTCGATTGTTTCGAGAACATGCATGAAGAGGTCTACATCCTGCGGGTAGTCCCACGGCGTGCAGATGTACACGGCATCGAACTCATTCCAATCGATGGACGTGTCGCGCCACGGCACCGTATCGATGCGCCAACCCAGCGCCGCCATGGCGTCGAAGCTCAGGTCATAATCGGTGACAAAATCACCCGGATCGTGCATCGTCAGGTAAGCACATCGTTTCACCCGGCGGATAGTACTCGATCCGCGCGGGGCGTAGAATGTTTACCGACTGCAATGTCGGGAAAGAATTAAAAATTAATAAAAACAGAGAGTTATCGTTGTCGAAAAACTTGATTGCAGCAGTGGTTTTGAGCGTGTCGATCGCGAACGCAGCTGCCACGCAGGAACCCGATACTGTGAAAATGTACGCTGAGCGAGCGGACGTACTGGTGCTGACGAGTGAAGGTGCGGCACACTTCGCACGTCTTGCGATCGACTGCATTCATAGGGAATACCCAAACAAGCTCAACCAGGTGCTGCAAAGTGACGAGTTCCTGCTGTCCCCAACGGCATTGCATCCGGCTTTCTACGGCTGCTTCGACTGGCATTCGTCCGTGCACGGCCACTGGATGCTTGTGAAACTGCTCAAGGCGTTTCCGGAAATCGGCGATCGCGAGAAAATTGTCGCGGGACTCGCGACGTCGCTGACCGTTGAGAACATCGCGGGCGAGGTTGCCTACTTCGACAACGAGTCGGGTAGTTGGGAACGAACCTACGGTTGGGCCTGGTTATTGCAATTGGCAATGGAACTCAACACGTGGTCGGACCCGCTCGGACAAAAACTGGGCAACAATCTCGAGCCACTCACGCAGTTGATTCGCGACAAATACATCGAATTTCTACCACGACAAGAGTATCCGATTCGAACCGGCGTGCACCCAAACACGGCTTTCGGCCTGTCGTTCGCCCTCGACTACGCGCGATCGGCAGGGGATGAAGATCTGATCAGTTCGGTTACGTCGGCTGCGCGTCGTTACTACGCAAATGACAAAGATTGCCCATTATCCTGGGAGCCGAGCGGCGAGGACTTTTTATCACCTTGTTTTGAGGAGGCTGCTTTGATGGCACGTGTGCTCTCGAGCGCCGAGTACGGCGACTGGCTGAGCGAGTTTTTGCCCGGACTGTCCGGCCGCGGCCCGCTATCCCCGGCCAACGTCAGCGACCGCTCGGACCCGAAAATTGTGCATTTGGACGGACTTAACCTGAGCCGCGCCTGGAATCTGCAGGTTATAGCATCAAGAACCGTTGGAGCCGCCACCGCAGCTCGATTACGCGCCTGGGCCAAGGATCACCTCAAAGCGTCGTTGCCGTATGTCGCGAGTGTCCACTACGAAGGCTCACACTGGCTGGGCTCATTTGCCGTCTATGCGCTGACCCGCAGCGGCTGACTCCTCGGCTGCACGACTCCCGGCCGCACCGAAGCTGCCCGTTCTGAGGAATCGAATCGTCAGCTCGATCGGCTCCTGCATTTTCATTATGTACGCATGCGAATGCGCGACGGTGGCGTGATCCTGCATGCCTTCGAGCTTGGTGTCTTCCACGGACACGCGGCCATCGTCCGGATCGGGCAGGACCGCGGACGTAAGCGGATCGATCGAACGCGTGCCCGCAATGACGCCGAGCTCGAAATTGGCCGGCCCAAGTGCCAGTGGCACGCTGCCCTCACCCTTGCCGAGTTGCCGGCCGGTCGGACCGTTGATCCAGTCATACCCTGGCACCTTGGTCATTTCGTCAGCAGCGACGCTGCCCTGGTTCGGCGGTGCAAGCATGACAACGCGCCCCAGTTGGGGAATGTCACGCTCGGACAAATACTGACGAATGAGTATGCCGCCTAGCGAGTGCGCAACAAAGTGAATCACTTTGGTATCGGGCCTCGCGCGACAATACTCGAGCCCTTGCTCGATAACCATCGGCGCAAGCACTTCGATCGTGTAGTCGCGCGACGGGTAGTCAACGTTCACCGCGTCGAAACCATCGTCCAGCAACGCCGCGTACATTTCGTCCATCGATGACGCCGTGCGAATCAGTCCATGCAGCACAACCACGCATTCCGACCCCACACTGACAGACGCAATGAACAGCAAGACGACCGCGGCAACTGAACGTGGCATCACGCTCATCCTCCCGCGAACCCCGCGGCGCGCAACTGCCGATCGTGCCAACGACTCAACAGGATGAGCGCGGCCACGGCGCCGAGCAATGCAAACCACATATCGGACTGCGTATCCCATACGTAGCCTTGGGTACCGAGGAATGCATCAGCTGCCTCATCAGACAGCAGCGCTACCCACC
>JAOTUB010000159.1 GCA_029864095.1 Gammaproteobacteria bacterium
GTACGAGACTACAAAGGAGAAAATCACACAGCTCCGCGAAGCCGATCCGTCAAAAGAGCTGTTCACCTGGATATTCTCAATTGCAGGACTAGCCCTGATCGCAGTCGGTTCTCTATTGTTTGTCCGTGGATATGGATGGCTCGGAATGTCGCTGATCCTGCCTGGCCTCCTCGAACTAATCTGGTGGTCCGCGCCCTCCGTTACGTTGGGTGGAGCAGTACGCGAATATGATCTTCTGTTAGTCAACAAGATCATTTTGACCATTATTGCTTTTGTCTTGTTGTACGCGCTCTGGTTTTTTTGCCCAGTGTAAGAGAGCAAAGCACGAGGGTCAGCCACGGGCACAGCAAGACTAAAGGACCGTCTCGTTCTGGCCGAAAGTAGCCGCCCAGATGTTAGAATCGTGCGCGACTGCGGCTGACCTATAGCGGTCATCCAGAAATGATCGAGACAAGACCAGCCGCCACGTGGGGTTTACTCTGACGCGATTTAGTTGGTGTCGGGAATTTCGAAAAGGGCTTCATCCGAGAGGCCCTCAAGCAGCCCGATCGGCTTGCGCGCCGCCTTATTAGTCGTTATATCCTCCTCGAGGATGCGGAGATTGGCTTCAAATTCTTCTACCACGTCTTCGCGAAGCTCGCGCTCGAATCCCCGGTCTTCCGGCTCCGACCACCACGATTCCGCGGCCAAGGTGACGAATACACCGAGCATGACAACGAAGAATTTTTAGAGTAATTGGCTAGAGCGCTTTGACACTTTCTACCTGCCTCCCCGGTCTGAACGTAGCTAGAATAGACGAACTGTATTACGGAGTCAGGAGCCGTAAATCCGGGTTGATAATTTCCGGTCAGAAACATGGCGTCCGTGGGCCGACCGATGCTGCAAGGGCAGTGGATGGTCCGCTTTTGGCCGTCAGCTGCCTGTCATATTGGCGATTCCTGCGATGAATGAATGACCACTATTCGCGAAAGCCGATTATCAGCAACTTAATTAGGGGTTTTGAATTGATGGACTTGAAGATAATGGCAACGGTATTCGGGATCGTATTTCTTGCCGAACTTGGCGACAAGACGCAGCTCGCGACGCTGCTCTTTGCATCCAAGTCGCCTGGTAATCTGATGGCGGTGTTTGTTGGAGCCTCAGCAGCCCTGATCGTTGCGTCTGCAATCGGAGTAGTTGCTGGCGGCGTCATCGCTCAGTATGTTAGTCCCAAATACCTTTCGTACGTGGCAGGTGCGGGATTTCTCCTAATTGGAGCTTGGACGATATGGCAAGGTGCCAATTTGAGTTGAGCTTCAAATATTCACCAACGTCCGATTTTGCTCGAAAAATGCCGGTCCGAATCGTGAAATGCCGGTCAATTGAACGTCCGCCGTTGGTGACAGTAGACACTCCGCCTGGGACCTATGAGATCTAGTCGTGGAGTGACCGCCTCGCCGATTGCAGCCCGTGACCCTGGCTGCGAGTGAGCGGCCGGTAAGCCCTCGCAAGCAGCCTGTCGAGTGATAAACTGACAAAAGACTGCTACTGACCCATAGCCGGCACAAGGTTTGTGGCTGCGAATTGGAGGGAACGGTAGGTGATGCGAGTGCCACATCTGATTGCAGATTTTTGTATGACCATATCACGTCGTTCAACAGTCTCGGCCGTATCGCTTACCGTGATTGGGGCACTCCTTGCTTCGACGTTGGGTGCCAGGGAAGAAGGGCTTTTCCCAGCATTATTTGATATGAACCAGTCCATTGATGAGGCGCGACCGAGAATTGAGGCCGCGTGCGCACGCACGAGTGTATTGCAATACACCGGTGCTATGGCTGCACCGTATGAACACCAGACCCAGATCGACTGTTTCGATTTATTAGTTATGGGGAAGCCAAGAAAAGTCGAGTTCATGTTCAACGAGGGCTACCTAGAGTTTCTCTGGATATTGCTTGAACGTGCGGAATTGGACGTGGTAGAGGCGAAGTTTAGAGAAGTTTATGGTGACGTCGTTTTCGCAAACGGGAATTACAAGGTTTTTGCCGATGGCGCTATTGCCCTTAGGTCGGAGCCTGCAGAAATACTGATTGGCACGGCAGAACTCGTCCAAGAAATAACAGGCTATCGACCTTAGTCCGCTCTTTTTGAAGAGCAGTCGTTTTTGCCACAAGGTCGAAAAATTAGTTCAGATGTGCGGTATCGACCGGTTGAAACCGCAGCCGACTCCAGCCCCTCACCTGGATGTATACTCGATGGCTGGTGATGACCCGTTTCGGTCGCTCGCGATAGTTGGTGCGAATGTCGGCTTTCGAATCAGATACTTGTCGTCCAATTCCTGCGATTTGGTTGGGCTACAGATAGCTTGGACTTGCAGATACTTGAGAATGAGGATGATCGACTTTGACAACTGCCTCAGATACCGGATGCGTCTTGTCTTCGGAGTCCTGTTGATCGCGGCTTGTTCCAGCGGTACGTTGCCAGATGAGAACCTATCGGAGCAAGACCCGACAATTACGGTGGAGTCGATTGCCAAGGCGTCGATTATTGATGATCAGTCATCGACCGAAAAGGTTCGCGCGGTTGTTGACTGGACACATGGCTATCTGGACTGGACCGACAATGATTATGTCGAGCGCACTGTCAATCAAGTATTACAACGTGGAGGTGGCACCTGTTACGAGCAGGCTGTAGTTGTTGAGGCGGTGCTGAAACACGCTGGCGTGAATACTCGTCAGGTTCGCGAAATCAACATACAACCTGCCAGCGAACAACGACAGCGTGACGCGGAAGCCCTGATGGCAGACGGCGGCGATGCTTTTTCAGTTTTCGGACGTCGGCACAATGATCACGTTTGGATTGAATATTGGAACGAGGAAACGAGCGAATGGACGCCGGCTGATCCAACGCTTAATCTGATCGGGTATGACGAATGGGTGCGGGCACGCATGGGATATGAGGGCAGACCTGTGCATGAAATCATTCCTTCCCGGGACATGCTCGTGCCCATCGCCGTCTTTGCCGTCGATCAAGACGCCAAAGCCCAACTGAAGAACCGAACCGAACGTTATCTTATTGATGGCTTTGCTGGCTACATGCCTGCCGTTGTGCGCCAACCGGAATGGACGCAGTGGACCAACAGTGTGACTGAGTTTGCCGAGCACGCGCACGCCGCGTTTGCCGGTGAGTATAATTTACATCAAGATACCGCAAGCATCGACCGACTGGCTGAAGTGTATGAAGCGCTCGACCCACTCAAGAAGCGGTAGCGCTGTAGTTGGTCGGCACCAAACATTGTTGGCGAGCGTAGACGTGGTGAGGCGGTTGATCTTTCTGCACTAATCCGATGATTTCAGTGTTTGTCATGGCTGGACCACCGTGTTTTCTGACTATCTTGCCGGATCATTCTAGTCATCGGTCAGCATGCGCGCAGGAATTGTCGCCGACCGATACTCTCCCGAAAGCGACTGGCGAATTCTCATATGATAAAGCTGCACAACCCTTGACCCTGGAGTAACTACAGGCTCTAGAGTTCCCCTTGTGCTTGTAGGGGGGCAAACCTGTGGAGAGAAGTTCGAAAACTGCTGAATCCGTGAACGACGGCTCGAAATCGCCGAACGTGCGGCACGCCCACGTTCTCGTTGCGGCGGTCTTGTTGATGCTTGCCTGGCTGGCCGTCAACGCGATTTGGGGCATAACGAGCACCGAGCCTACGATGATCGCCGGCTGGCTGGCCCGAGTGGCAGGCTTGGGGTCTTGGGCTGGACTATTAACAGCGACTATTGCCGTGGCTCTCGGCTATGGAATGTGGCGACGGACGCGATCGTTGGCGGGACTGAGTTTAATGTTGCTCGCCTATTTGGCCGGTGTTGCGGCAGGCGAATCACTCCGTGATCTGGCGCAAGCTGGAATACTTTCAGGTATGGCGGGACGGAGCGGAGCGTTGGCAGATCGAGCTTTCCTTCTTTTTCCCGTACTGCCCATGCTTGCAGCAGCCTGGTTGACAGACCGCAACCTGGCAAGGTATCCGCTCCGGATTGGGAGATGGCACGGGGCAGTCACGTCAAATTCCGCGGATAACCCAACGCGGCTCTGGGGCCTATGGTTCGGCATGTGGTTGCTGGCCATATTCCTTCCGTTGGTGCTCATGATGCAGGCATCCGTGAATTTCATGCCGGTCACGAGCGGTCGTCTTTGGTCCGCGCTGGCTCCGCTTACCTTGTTAGCGTTACTCAATGCCGTGGGAGAGGAACTGGTGTTTCGGGGCCTCGTGTTGCCTTCCTTGATTCCGCTGACCGGCACGACCTCGGCACTATGGCTCCAGGGCGTCTTTTTTGGGCTCCATCATTGGGGCTCTAGCCCTAATCCCGTGTCCGGCCTGTCCATGGCTGTTGTACTCACCTTCGTGGCCTATCTGTGGGGACGCAGTGTGCTGCAGACCCGAGGGCTCGCATGGGCCGTTCTGACCCATATGTCGCTCGACTGCGCGCTGTTTTGGGCCCACTTTGTATGAACTGCCCGAGTGATTGGCCGGACCGCGATTATTTTCTCGAACTCATGACCGCGCAGGTCCAGCCAGCTATCTCATTAATTCGTCGATCACCGGACAATCATGCAGAGTTCCGTTCTGACATCTGGTTTTGAGCCGTACAAGCGCGCGCTCCATTCGCTTCAATGCCTGGACTCTCTTGCGAACGTCAGTGAGGTGCCGCTGTAACAATTCGTATACGTCAGCGCAGGCGGGCCGCCTCTGGTGAGCGACGTCAGTCAGTCGCCTGACTTCGTCCTGGCTAAATCCAAGTTCCTTACTGCGAAGTATAAATTGCAGCCATTTCCGGTGCGAGTCATCATAGCTGCGGTAGCCGTTTGCCAGCCGAACGGCTTGTGGTAGCAGTCCGATTTTTTCGTAATACCGGATTGTCTCTGCCGGGCAATCGCCCGCCCGCGCAAGTTCACCAATACGCATAATTACTTGACCCAGTAGTTACTACAGGGTCTACCCTACAGACGGAATAGTCGCTTTGCCAGCCCGGGATGAGTTTGCGTGTCCAATGTTGATGAGTATTCGGTGATTACTTGCCCGCATTGCGGGCACGAGGCGCGGGAGCGAATGCCGACAAATGCTTGCCAGTATTACTACGACTGCCGGGGATGCGGCGAGCTCTTGAAACCGAATCCGGGCGAATGCTGTGTGTACTGCTCATTCGGCACCGTGGAATGTCCGCCGATTCAGATGGGCAAACGTAACTGCTAGGTTAGAAAGAGGAGATGTAGTTCGATGAATGACGCTGATTCCGACACCGACTTTGCAACAAGGCCCTTGCCGTTCTGGTTACTTTGGGGCGTACCGATCGCAATAATGCTGTCATTGAATTTCATTAGGCCGCCCGCCGAATTGGCGATAGGCGTCTTATCCGTGTGCTTTGCCTGGATGGGAATAGGCTGCGCAATTAATGCTCGACGGTGTCATCGCAGGCACTGCTACTACTCAAGTCCGATATTGTTGGTCGGTGCGGCTCTGACAGCGCTCGTTGCGTTCGGTTTCGTTAATCTCGGTCCCTACGGGCTGATGTATGTTACCTGGGGAGTTTTCGCACTTGTCATGCTGACTTTTGTTTCTGAAAAGCTCTTTGGCAAGTATCGAGGCCAGAAGAATGCGGATTGACCGCTAGATGCGGGATCGGTAAACAATGAAACATTCTACTCGACCGTTTGACGCCACGATTCGCTGCCTGGCAAACCGGTGGTCTGGCGCCGGCTTGTTACTTCCCGGCTTCCCGCTACTTGCTCGAGGCGAGCCGGTTACCGTGGGCGAGATTGCCAAAGCAGCCGGGGTCGATGACCGCACGGTTGCGACTGCGCTCAGAGAGGCACGATGCACACTCAATGAAAGCGGTTGCCTCATTGACCTTTTCGGGATGATGTTGGCACCGAGCTACCACAGGCTCGAAATCGACCGAAAGGTGGTTTTCAGCTGCTGTGCACTTTGGGCGCACGTGATACCCAAGCTCGTAGATCGCGTGGTGCTGATCGAATCAGTTGATCCTGAGAGTCGCGAAATGGTCCGGCTGGAAGTAACTCCAAAGAAAATCCAATCCGTTAATCCTGGAACTGCGCTTGCGACAATGACCGTAGCTGACGCAGTTTCGATAGAGCAAGATGTTGGGTCCGCATTCTGCCGTCATGTCCGGCATTTCGCATCATCAGACAGCGCACACAAATTCGCAGCGAGGTTTCCGTCATGTCGGGTTGTCGAGGTCGACCAATTGCATGAAATCGCAGCCCAGTTGTATGAAGCAATCCTGGAGAGCCTGAGTGATCGCCCGAATCGTCATAGCTGCGAGTAACCACAAGAAACGCTAGAATTTAGAACACCCGCAGAGAAATCTGCACGATGTATTGCGTCGACCGCTTGAAGTCGCAGCCGCGAGCAGACACTCACCAGCCACCCTGTGAATGACTGCTCCTGGGAAAAGCAGACGTTCAAATCGAGGATTTTCGAAATTTCAAAGTTGAGCAGCCGGTATGCCCGCAACACCAGTCAGTCACCTGGGGTTATACTCAGGGGCTGGTACTGACCCGTTGCGGTCGTTCGAAAACTCCGACTGCGCGCATCCGATCCCTTAGGAATACGCTCACATGCTCGACCGTCTTGAGAAACTCGCAGTGTATTTGCACGGTTTCCGCTGGGAGTTCTTGGCCTTTTGCGCCGTCGTATTCGTCACTCTTGCGATTCTAGACATTCGCGGGCATGAAATAGTCTGGCCATTCATGCTGTCGTTCATGTGGTTGTTTGGCCTCGCATTCTTTGTCGAGACATTTCAACGATCAAAGAGGCTAGAAGAAGCGGAGCGAATGAGGGACGTTGGCCCTCGCTTCATGCACGAGTGGATCAAGACTGACGCCTTTTGGTATTTGCAGGCTTTGTTCTTCGTATTCTGGTTCGGATTTCTGGCCATCATCACAATTCGGATTATTGCTTCTTGACCGACCGCTCTTGGCTGCCCTTAAAGTCAGGGCATGTCAGCGCCCCTGAACGTCTGCTATCGGTGAAAGCAGACATTCAGCTTGGGTCTTTCGAAATCACCTCGCCGAATGACCACCTTACCCCCGACACCAGACATTAGGCTAATATTGGACTGAAGTGCCGCTTGTGACCCAAAGGCGCCGTTCACGCTTTGACCGAAAATCGAACCTTTACGAATGAATCAATCTAGTACAGCCATCGTTATCATTGCGTCGGTAGCTATTGCCGCATGCGGA
>JAOTUB010000034.1 GCA_029864095.1 Gammaproteobacteria bacterium
CATCGATCAGCGATACCTGACCCTCCGCTCTTAACGGACGGTCCTCGGGCATGCGCAGCAACAAATCTCCTGACAGCCCGGTATCCAGTCCCATCGCGTTGAAGCGGACGCGCTCGCCCAGTAACAGACGTGCTTGACCCGAATAGCGCGTTGCCGTCACGGCAATGTCCTCTTCGCCCAGAACAACGACGTCCGGCGAAATCGTTACGGCCTCGACAGGAATTTCCCGGAAAGCGATATCCGCACGCGGTACCGTGACCTCGCCGTTGATTTGCCAGCCCGCGGCGCTGCCGATAATGACAAGATCCGGTGTCGCCCAAAGGTGATACTCGGGCCAGTTGATCATTTCTGCGGTGTTGCCGGTTAGATTCAGGGTCACTGACCTGGCGGGGCGCATCAGGTCGTCGAACTGTCCGGTGACACCCAGAGTCCCGTCACCGGCTTTGGCCGACGCGGTCAACGTCGCGGTTCCTTGCGATGCGCCCGAGATGACGAGGTCAACGTTGTCGAGCGGCACGTTTAATGCGGGCAGGAGCAAGCGGCCGTTGCGCCAGGCAATGCTGCCGCTGAACTCCGGGGCGGTGAGTGGACCTGCCGCGCTGACGGACGCGTCGACAGACCCTTCGAAGCCGTCGATTTGCGGAACTACCGCTGATATCCAGCCCCAGTTATCGCCTTGCAGCCGCAGCTCGCCGGTCATCGGCGAATCCACTGCGAGATTAGCCAACTCGACGTCGAGTTCGCCGCTAACACCCGGTTCGACGGATACCGTTGCTTTGGCAACAACACCGCCGTTGCTCAGCCTGGCCTCGACTGTTGCACTGGGGATCACCACATCGGTGATCTGATCATTGAATTGTGCGACACGGAGTATCGTGTCGGACTGCCGCCAGTCGATCGAGCCGCTCCATCGGCCGGCGAGTTGATGCAGATTGACGTCCGCATTGGCAAAGCCGAGGAGTTGCAGGTTCTCCGGCAAGAACGTGTTCGCTATCTGCAATGGAAAATTGGCGAGGCCCGCAACGAGCGTCACGTCATTATCCACGACGACAAACCGCGAAACGCGCAGTGCACCGCTTGCACCCGACCAAACATGCGGCTCGACCGACAGCGCCGCGCCGGACAACTGAAACGCGAGAGCATCTTCGAGCGACCAGACGCCGGTATTGGGTACCGAGAGCGACGCGGTCCTGATGAGGCCATCAATGTCTTCGCCTTTGCGCCCGAGTCTGCCGGCGGCGCGGAGGTTTAGGTCGCGAAGATTCCACTCGGCATCAACCTCGAATTCGGTGATTTGCCCGCGAGCAGCTACGGTGAAGGCGCCGAGGTCCACATCACCGTTAAAGAGCGACACAACCTTGGCTGAGGCATCAAGTGTTTCGCGCGCGGACTCCCGGCTGCTGATGTCGATGCTGAGCGCGGACCAGTCCCGGAATGCAACCTCGCGCGCGCTGAGCGTGCCTGTGAACCGTGGACTATCGAACGAACCCCTGAGGCTCCCACTGCCGCTCGCCGCGCCAGCGAGATCGGGCCACAGCTCGGAGAGATGCGGCGCATCGATCGACAGTGACAACGCGATCTCGTCGTCAGATGACCCGCCGCTGAACCTCAGCTCGTTGCGCCCGACGGCGAGCGAGCAGCTGTTGCATTGCAGGCGTTGCGGCGCCAGCAGCAGGTTGCCAGCCGCCATTACCGGTGCACCATTGAGATCGCCAGTAACCGTCATATTGGCGACTGATACGGTGCTTGCATCATCAATCGTGACGCTCGCGACAGCGTCGAGTTTCCCTGATAGTTCTCTCGCGAATGCCGCCGGGTCAATGTTCGATGCGGCGACCTGGGTCTCGGCGACGAATGCCGGTGTCCACGCCAGAGATCCGGATACGTCGGCACGACCAGCCAAACCGTCAAGCTGTGCATCAAATGCCGTAAGTTTTTCAGTGTCGCCCGTCGCTGTACCGGTCACCTGGAAGCGCAGTGCGCCAGGCAACGTCACGGCGACGTCATAGTGGGCATCGTATTGCCCGATCTGCCCCTGAAGATGCACGTCCCCGTTGAGCAACTGGTACTCGCCAAACGACCAACTATCCCAGCTGACCAGTGCGTCAAACTCGGGCTCGATCCGGTTCAGCAGTTTCACGGAACCAGTCACGACACCAGGATACGCGCCCGTAACGTTCTGCTCGAATGACAACTCGGCGAGCGAGTCATTCAATGTGCCGAATCCTGACCAGCTGCCATCCGCAAGATTCCATTGTATGTCTGCGGATACCGGGACATCACCCTGCAGGGTCATCGATAGATTTGTAGCGGAAACCGTGATCTCGGCTGTCGACGCTGATGCATTTTTGATTCGTATGGCGTTGCCGTCAATGCGGACATTGTCGATTGCGATGCCGAAAAAACTTGTAGTCTCAGTATTGTCACCAATCGCAATCTCGCCAACCGTGACACGCCGAATCGCAATTTCAATAGGCAATGCCTCCATTGACAATTCGAGTGGTTTCGTCACTGGTTCCGTTTCGCCCAACTCGCGTATTTCAACAGTAGTTGCATCCACAGCGTCCAGCGTCAGCCGACGTGCGGCAATAGTGGACCAGTCAAAGCTGAGAGCGAGTTCGACAGCTTTAATCTCCTGGTCATCGTCCCGATAGACGAGCGTTGGAAAGCGCAGTCCCCGCCAAAGTGTGCCGTCGAAATCGTCTGCCCGGAGTTCGCCGGGAAGGGCCGAACTGATTCGGTCAATCGCCCAGCGGCTGCCTGACGCCGTGTTCAGTATCACAACCAACGTTATGATCAGCACAAGCGCCAAAAGACCGACGACCGTGATGCCACCGATGCTCCATTTCACAGCTTTATGCATTACAGGTCGGGCCCGAGACTGATGTGGATCCGAAAATTCTCGTCCGGATTATCGAGCGGGTGCGCGATATCGAGTCGGATCGGCCCGACCGGCGAATACCATCGAACGCCAACGCCGATGCCGGTGCTGAATTCGAAGTCGGTCTCATCGAACGCACTGCCGGTATCGACGAATGCGGCTATCGCCCATTTTTCTCGGAATACACGATCGATTTCGAGACTCGCGTCGATCAAATTACTGCCGCCGATGACATCGCCATTGGCGTTGACGGGACCCAGCGATTCGAACTCATATCCACGCACGCTGCGGTCGCCGCCCGCAAAGAAACGAACGGATGCGGGCAACTCCGTAAAGTCATCTTTGACCGTCGTGCCCAGATTGGCGCGCGCCAGAATGCGGGTCTTTGCGCCGAGCGAATGGATCCACTTGGCACTTGTGCGCAGCTGCAGGAAGCTGGTATCCGAGCCCAGCGCGTCGCTTGCACCGCGTACATCGAAATTGAAGCGATAGCCTCTAGTTGCGCGGCTCAGGGCACGGCCTTTCGCCGTCTCCCAATTTGTACCGAATATGATCAGCTGACTGGACGTATCCTGGTCACCGACCTTGAAGTTTTCCGACACATAGTCCGCATACAGCGTTTGCAGCCACGAGGTTCCGATATTTTTTGAGCGCAAAATGCCGACTTTGTATGAGTCATGCTCGCTAGTATCTGTTTCTTCATGCTGGAGTCCGGCGACGATGCTGAACCACTCCCGGCGAGGGTCTTTTCTTGGCCAACGGTAGGATGCATTGAGCTCCGACTTGACCGGTGACACGAAAAGTTTGCTGTCAAATTGATGGCCTTTGTCGTTTATGCGCCTGTTTGCAAAACCGAGCCGCCCGTTCGGACCGGTGTCAGTCGTAAAGCCACCCCCTGCCGAGTAGATGCGCCGTTTCGCCGGCGTCAGACTAACGTTCACCGGGACGACTTTGTCCGTAGTATCGAGTGGCTCTGTGCTGATCGAAACGGAAGCGAAATAACTGCTGCCATTGAGGGCCTCGTAAAGATCGTTGATGGCCTTGGCCGAGTAAGGGTCCCCGGCCTTGATATCGGTATAGCCCTGAAGGACCTTGTTACGAAGGACGCCCTCGGTAAAGGTCACGGCGCCAAAATCGTACTTGGGCCCACTTCGAAAGCGCATCACGAGATCGGCGGTTGTTGATTCGCGATCTACCGCGACCTGGTGGATACTGTAGTCCGCGTCAAAGTAGCCCATATTGATCGCGGCGCGCATAATCGACGACTTGAAAGCGGTGTAACGTCCATGATCGAGGACGTCGCCAGCGACTGGGCGGCTGGGCGCAATACGCGACAGGAAATCCTTGTCCTTTGCAGCCGCGCCGTCTATTGCAATGTCCACGTTGCGCAGACGCACAGGTTCTCCGACCTGAATCTCGAAACTGGCATGCCAGCAAGTCTCGTCCCAGCTCAGAGATTTCGAGATTGTCGGCGCGTAGTATCCCAACGCTTGCAGCGCGCCGCCGATGTTCTTGTCCGCATCACGATACAGGCGCTCGACACGCCATCGTGCGGAGTCACAGCTCGTGGTCGCGAGTGGTGTCAATGCGCGAACGTTTGTTTCGAGACGATCGTCGAGGCCGGTAAAAGTAACGTCAGCTGCGGCGCCCGTGAAAGCGGACAGCGACAGCATTGCTGCCCAGGCAATCGGTATCGAGCCTGACGTCGGCATACGGTGTTGTTTTCGGTGTGATTTCATGCCTGTTGGTTGTAAAGTCCTACTTACCCAATCAATTGTGACAGCTTGCTGCTATGGAGACACTCAAAACGATCTGGAGTTTCCCGCTGTTCCGCCTCGCCGATGGCGGTGCGATTCTCGTCAGTCAGCTGGCCCTTGTCATCGTTTTGCTGTTCATCGGCTATGCGGCCAGCAAGCTGATCGAGCGACTGATCCAGCGCAGGCTGGCGAAAACTGGTATGCGCGCCGACGCCGCGCATGTTCTGCAGCGAATCGTATTTTACGGTTTGCTCGTCGTCGTCGTCATGACGGCGCTAAGCCTGCTGCGCGTGCCACTGGCCGCTTTTGCCTTCGTCTCTGGCGCGGTCGCTATCGGCGTCGGATTCGGCGCGCAAAACATCATCAATAACTTCATCAGTGGCTGGATATTGCTTTTGGAACGACCGGTTCGCATCAACGACTATATAGAGATCGATGACCATCAGGGGGTCGTGGAACGAATCGGCAACCGGTCGACCCGAATTCGTCGCACCGACGGTGTGCATCTGCTGATGCCAAACAGTCAGATGCTCGAGCGAGTTGTTGTCAACTGGACGTTGATCGACCATCAAATTCGTACGACGGTGCGCGTCGGTGTTGCATACGGATCGCCCGTCCGCCACGTAGCTGACCTGCTCGAACAGGCTGTTACAGAACAGCCGGAGGTGCAAGCTGATCCGGCGCCCGCGATCTACCTCGAGGACTATGGCGACAATGCCGTCGTTTTCGACGCTTACTTTTGGTGCGAGGTCAGCGGTGAACGGGAACTTCGACAGATTCGCAGCACAATCCGGTTCCGCATCGATGAATTGTTCAGCGAAAACGGCATCGTAATCGCGTTCCCGCAGCGCGATGTGCACATGGACACGCTGTCGCCGCTCGAAATACGGCTAGTCGATGCCGAGAAATGACCAGCAGGGCGAGTATAGGAAGGTGATCCCGGGTATTGCGATGGTCGGCTAGTGCAGCTGGAGACAGCAAATCTAGCTGCTGTGGCGATTGTTGCCAGCTGCGTGAAGAATGACCTTTCTGAGCAACCCGGCGAGCTGTTTTTGCTGGCGCTTGCCCAGTCCCTGCAGGCTGTCATTGGCGGCATCAAGACGAAACTGAATCGCTTTATCGATCACTCGCTGGCCTGCCGCCGTAAGCTTGACGATGACGCTGCGCCGGTCGGCTCTGCCATGCTGCCGGCGCACGAGGCCGCGGCCCTCGAGTTTGTCGATGCGATTCGTCATGGCTCCGCTGCTCAGCCCGGTGTCCCTGGCGAGCCCGGTAGCCGACAGGGCGAATGGACGACCCCGGCGTCGCAGGGCCGAGAGTACGTCGTATTCGAACAGCTCCAGATCCAGCGGCTCCAGTGCTTTGGCCGCCTGGCGGGAGAATGAGCGGTACAGCGCCATGACCCGAATGACGATGCCAAGCGACGCGGTGTCGAGCTCCGGCCGTTCCTCGGACCACTGGTCCAAAATGTCGTCAACGACGTCCTTTTCCATTAGTGATACCTATAGCTTATTTTTATATAAAAATACTTGACATCAAACTAAAATCCCAGATACTCCGCCAAAGAACAAGCTCTTTTGGACGGAGTCTGAAAATGGCGATTCTCGCGCAGGGCGTAAAGCGTTATCACCTGCCAGCCAGAATCAGGGCCAAAAAGGTACCTGAAAATGGCTTTTCATGTCGCCTGGCGCTAGCCGACCGAATCGCCGATCTGCCCGGCATCCACACCGTGGAGAAATCCAGCGATACGCTCCCCCATGGTGTGGACGTGTACTTGCAGTCGCCAAGCCGTTCGTTACGCAAGCAGCGAGATCCGATATTGCTCTGCAGTATCGGCCGTGACGGCGTCGCGGTCCATGGCCTCAGCGAATGGGATAAGCATCAGGTCCTGTGTGGCGGCTGGGGGAAGCTCGAGCGCGATCATGTGTTGATTTTCCTGCCAAAAGATTTCGAGGAACTGGAGGTTTGTTGGGGACTACTCCATCGAGCTTACGGTTCCTTGTCAGACGCTTCGGTTCATACCCCGCTGGCGCGTAGCGCGACAGTCGGGCGGTTGCCGAGGTTTTCGAGAATGACCCATCAGTAAGAGGAGTTATACCGATGCGCCCGTTATTTGATGAGTTCGACGAATTGGATTTCGATTTCGCCGACAATGCGGCTGTAGAACGTGCCATTCGCGAGCAGCGGCGGGAAGAGCGCCGTCTTGGCAGACGACGTAGTTTTGGCCATAAGAATGTCAGGGTCGATGAATTTTCTGATTACGATGATTTCACCGATCTGGACGATTACAGTGATTACGACGATGACGAGTTCGATTCGTATTCCCGTATGGAACTGGACGACTAAGAATTGAGGGGCGCCGTTATGGCGCCCCTTTTGTTAGCCCTTGCCGCGCGTCTGTGTTTTGCCGTGCTTGGCGTTCTTCTCGATGAACTCGATGATCATGCCGGCGACATCTCTCTGCGTCGCGGTTTCGATGCCCTCGAGGCCAGGGCTCGAGTTCACCTCCATGACCACCGGTCCGTGAGCAGAGCGCAACAGGTCCACGCCGGCAACGTTTAGCCCCATGACCTGCGCTGAGCGAACAGCGGTTAGCCGCTCCTGCGGCGTGATCTTGATCAATTTGGCGGAACCGCCGCGGTGCAGGTTGGAGCGAAACTCGCCTTCCTTTCCCTGGCGGATCATTGACGCAACAACTTTGTCGCCGACTACGAAGCAGCGAATATCCGCGCCGCCGGCCTCCTTGATGAACTCCTGCACCATGAAATTGGCTTTGAGACCTCTAAATGCCTCGATTACGCTCTCGGCGGCTTTATTAGTTTCCGCCAGAACGACGCCAACGCCCTGAGTTCCCTCGAGCAACTTGATGACTACCGGAGCGCCGCCGACGAGTTCGAGGAGATCGTCTGTATCGCCGGGCGCATTGGCGAAGCCCGTTACGGGCAAGCCGATACCTTTCCTTGCTAACAACTGCGATGCCCGGAGTTTGTCACGCGAGCGCGTAATCGCGACGGACTCGTTAACGGAGTAGACGCCCATTACTTCGAATTGCCGAACAACGGCAGCGCCGTAAAACGATACCGACGCGCCAATTCGTGGAATGATTGCCTCCACGCCCCTGATGGCCACGCCGTTGTAATGAATGCTCGGGTTGCTGCTGACAATGTTCATGTAACAGCGCTTATGATTGATCACCGGCATCTCGTGTCCGCGTTGTTCACCAGCTTCGACGAGCCTGCGGGTCGAATACAAGTTCCTGTTGGTCGACAGCACTGCGATTTTCATTGTGTCTCCTGGCAATTAGTCAGTATGTTCGGCCGCAAACTCTTCGAGCCTGTCTTCCGCGCGCGATATGCTTTTGAATGCGGCGACATTAAACAATGCATCGCCTTCGTGCGCTAGTGGAAGATTGCTGCGGCCAATAACGATACCATCAAATGGCGCAACTATATGCTCCTCGGCATTGCCCAAAGGGTCTCCAATGACTGCAAGGCGTTGTCCTTCGACAGTCCGCGTGCCCAGTTTTGCCTTGAGGCTCACAATGCCGCTGGCAGGCGCGCGGACCCAACTCGTCCCTTCGGCAATGACGGGGACGATTGGCGAGGCTGTTTTGCTTTTCGGCAGCATGCCGATCTGGCGCATGACCTGAATAATGCCGCGTAGCCCGCCGCGAATGCTCAGGTCATCGAATCGCAGCGCCTCGCCGGCTTCATAGATCAGCATCGGGAAGCCGCGCTCTGCGGCGCATGCGCGAAGCGAGCCGTCACGGATTGTGGAATTCAACACAACCGGCGTGCCAAAGGCTTTCGCCAATTGCAGCGTATCGGGATCGCCGATATTCGCCCGGATCTGCGGCAGATTAGATCGGTTGATCGCACCGGTATGCAGATCGATGCCGGCATCAGCCTTTGCGACAATCTCTGTCAGGAACGTGTTGGCCAGTCGCGACGCGATCGAGCCTTTTGCGCTGCCGGGAAACGAACGATTGAGATCACGCCGGTCAGGGAGGTACCGGGACTGATTCAAAAAACCGTGCACATTGACAACCGGTACAGCAATAAGAGTGCCGCGAATCGATCGCAGCGATCTGCGTTTCAGCAGCCGACGAATAATTTCGACGCCATTGAGCTCATCGCCATGCACAGCCGCGGAAACGAACAGTACAGGGCCTGCACGGCGTCCACATACGACTTTCACGGGCATCGCGATTGAGGTGCCCGTGTACAGATCTGCGACCGGCAGGTCGATTGAAACACGTTCGCCGGGCCTAACAGTCGTCTCGCCAATTGTGATGGATTTGTTGGATGCCATTAGCTCAGGTCTTTTTCTTTAGCCGTTTGCCGACTCGGTAAGAGCGGGCCGGATCTACCATTGCACGACCCCGCATCGCCGTGCGCCCGAGGAGCATGCGGAACAGCATGTCATCTCTTGCCGTGAGTGTAAGCTCAATTGGCCAGGTCTGCTTTCCTATCCTCACCGGCGTCTCGATGACCCAGCGCTTTTCCCGGTGGCCACCTGAGTCCCGGACGGCCCGCTCGTCGATGACAGCCGCAACGCAAACGGCAACAGTCTCATTGTCGCGCTGGTTCGGGTGTATCTTGAACTCGACATATCGACACCCGCCCTCTTCATAGGGGCGCACTTCGAAAGCATGCAGTGCAGACGTGCGTGCACCAGTATCCACTTTCGCCTTGATGTTCTCTAGTCCCAGGGCAGGCAGTTGCACCCACTCGCGCCAGCCAAAAGTCAGGATCTCGGGTTTATCGTCGCTCATGACAGTGACAATACAGGAAGTACGAGACTGGCGAGACTGAGCAGGAAGAAGAAGCCGCAAACATCGGTTACCGTTGTCAGCAATGGCCCGGATGCGACAGCAGGGTCGAATTTCAGCCGGCGCAAAACCAGTGGGACCGTGCCGCCGATCGATACAGCAACAACCGTATTGGCTGCAAGCGCTCCGCCGACAACGAGACCCAGTACAGCATTTCCCTTCCACGCCCAGGCGGCGCAGCCGAGCAGCGTACCGAGTGCGACGCCATTGATCAGTCCAACGACCACCTCCTTGCGCAGCACGCGAAGAACGTCTTTGGGCACCGCCGCGCCGAGCGTCAGCTCCCGCATACTGACTGCCACGGCCTGGTTGCCGGAACAACCGCTCATATCAGAAACGATTGGCAAAAAGACGGCTAAAGCGATGACGGCCGTCAAGGTGTCTTCGTAGGCGGCGATAACGCTCGCGGCAATAATATTCAGCCCGATGTTAATGCTCAACCAGGCGAGGCGCCTGCGTGAGCGCGTAAAGACCGGCATGCTGCGCAATTCGTCGCCGCCGATAATACCTGCAGCCTTCAAGCTGTCGGATTCGGATTTTTCCGTCAGCGCTTCGAGCACGGCGCGCCGCCGCACAATGCCAAGCAGCATGCCGCGATCGTCGACAACAGGCACCGCAGCAATATCGTGCGCATCGAAAAATTCCTGGAGGGAGTGAAGATCTGTATCGGGCGCAACCGTTAACGCCGGTATGGCGAGTGCACCTATTTTCTCTTCGGGATCCGAGAATACGAGGTCGCGTATCCGGATCACGCCCTTAAGTTTGCGCGTTTTGACGACGACATAAATATAGTGAACCGTAAGCAACGAATATTCACGCTCACCGCTGGTTAGATCTTCGACGACCTGCCTAACGGTGCTCGCCATCGGATACGATGCAAACTCGGTCATCATCAGGCCGCCGGCGAGATCAGGCGGATACGCGATCAGCTGGCGGACTTCGTGCGCATCTTCCTCGTCAAGTTGCGAGATGATGGCTTCCGCATCTGCCTTGTCTAGTTCCGAAAGAACGTCCACACGGTGATCGCTGGCAAGTTCTTCGACGATGGGAGCGACATCCTCCACGGACATTTCTTCAATCAGATCGGCGGCGTGCGCGTCAGGGAGATCCTCAACCAATGACGCAGCTTGCAGCGGCGACAACAAAGACAGCAGGGACCGTTGATCCTCAGGAGCCATGGAGAAGACGGTATGCAACACCTCCGCGGAATCCAGGCTGGACAGCGCCGCTTCAATCACATCCGGTGATACGCCGGCATGTAGCATGTCGCTGATCTCATCCCAGGGTTTTTTCTGCCGTTTTTCCATCTGAAGTTCTCGTTAACAGTTTGATTATCTTTGCACCAACGCCAGTGTCACGGTGAGCGGCAGATGATCCGAACCGATACTCGGACCGCTGTCAATATCCACGACCGCGAAATCCTCCGACACGAGGCAGTGGTCAATAGGGATCATCGCGAACGGCAGTTGCCGCGGCCACGTCGGGACAATGCCGATTCCATGTCGCGCATTCCTGAGGCCAGTAGCTCGCTCGAGGAGGTCGTAGTGATGCCCCCACATCGTCGTATTCAGGTCGCCGACGAGAAGCCTGGGTCCCGCGATCGAAGTGATTACCTCAGCGATGCTCGCCAGCTGCTCATTGCGCGCGTCGAAACCATCTTTGCCAAGCGGCGGAATCGGGTGGGTCGTCACAAGTGTCACGATTCGGCCGGCCACTGATTGCCGCAGCACGAGGCTCGGAAAACCGTATGGCGGGCTGTCGAGTTTTTCCACGCCTAGCAGCGGCTGTCGCGCGTAGACTGCAATGCCGAAGTTGTCATCGCGTGCTATCGAGTATCGATGCGGATAGCGAGTCTGCAGAACGTTCATGGCGACGACCCACCGGTCTGTGGCCTCCTGCAGAAAAACAAGGTCGGGTTGTTCGGTCTCGATTAGTTCAATTAGCGCGCGTGTATTGGCGTTGCGGCTATGCACGTTCGCCAGCAGCAGTTCGATTCGCGGATCGGTTTCGGCGTGCGTCCGGGTTTCGGCGAGGTACCAAGGGGCGACGGGGACAGTGTTGATAGCGGTGATGACCAGCATCAGTCCTGCCCAAGCGCGGCTGCGCAACGCGATGAACGACAGGCAGAGCAGCAGTGAAACGAGCAGGTATTGCAGCCTGAAGTGCGAAAACAGTTCGAGATGGCGATGCAGCGAATTGGGCAGCGTGGCCAGCGAGAATAGTGTTGTGACCACGGCCGCCGCCTGCAACAGGCCGACGAAGCTCAGCCGGCGTGCTACAAACCGCATACGGGACAGTCGTCGCGCTTTGCAACGGCAACAGAGCGAAGTTCACCGCTAATGGCATCGAATAGGCGCAGTACGCCGCGTCTCGACTCGATGCCCGCCAGGTGTTTGAGCGCCTCGATGGCCATGATCGTGCCGATAGCACCGGGTACCGGCCCGAGGACACCGTTACCCGCACAATTCTCCAGCGACTCGTCGGCCTCCTGGTACAGGCATCGATAGCAGGGTGATGTCGTGTAGTCCGGCCCGAACTCGGCGAGCTGGCCTTCGAGCCGAATCGCGGCGCCCGAAATCAGGCGTGTGCTTGCCGCTACGCAGGCGTCGTTAACCTGAAAGCGGGTCGCGAAGTTGTCCGAACCATCGAGCACAACATCGGCCTGTTTTACCGCGTCTGCCAGCGCCGCGTTGTCGAGGCGCTTTTCTATCGCCGTGATCTCGATGTCCGGATTCATCTGCGCGAGCCTCGTCGCGGCCTGTCGGGCCTTTTGCTTGCCAACGTCATCCGGCCCGTACAAGGTTTGCCGGCCGAGGTTTGTGGCATCGACCGTGTCGAAATCGCTCAGCAACACATGCCCCACACCGCTCGCCGCGAGATAGCTCGCTGCGGCGCAGCCGATGCCGCCGACGCCGATCAGCAGTGCCGTCCCTGCACTAATTCGTTCTTGCCCGGTCGCACCGAGCTGCGCAAGCGCCAGATGACGCGCGTGTCGGGACAGGTTCGGCTTTTCGTCCGGCACGGCCCTAGTCGTCGATCGTAACGTCCAGAATCGTCACCGCCTCAACAGGCACGTCCTGGTGACCGGCTTGGTTACCGGTAGGCACGGCTGCAATTTTGTCGACCACATCCATGCCGTCGGTGACGCGACCGAACACTGCGTAGCCAAAATCGCGGCTGCTGTGATTGAGAAAGTCATTATCACGAAGGTTGATGAAGAACTGCGAGGTCGCGCTGTCAACGACGCCCGTGCGCGCCATCGCCAAGGTGCCGCGATCATTCGCCTCGCCGTTGTCGGCTTCGTTCTTGATCGGGTCGCGCGTCGGTTTGCTGAACATGGTTTCATCCATGCCGCCGCCCTGAATCATGAAGTTCGGAATAACGCGATGAAATACTGTGTCTTTGAAATGACCGTCGGTCGCGTACTGGCGAAAGTTGTCGCAGCTTATCGGCGCTTTCTCGTCAAAGAGTTCGACACAGATGTCGCCGTGATTGGTCTTGATTGTAATCATGTTGTCTCACTGGAAGAAAAATAGGCGCTGGTCACCCGCGGGTGACCAGCGTAGTCATCGTAGCACTGGATACGCTCCCAGCCATACGACAAAAGCCGCTCGGCTACGGCGTCTTTTTGTTCCGCGCCGTGCTCGAGCACGAGCAGGCCACCATCCTCGATAATCGCCCGGCAGTCGCGAGCGAGCGTGACAATTGAATCGAGACCATCCTCGCCGGCCACTAGCGCGATTGCCGGTTCGGCCCGTAACGCTTCAAGCGCCGCATCCCCGGACGCGACGTACGGCGGATTTGATGCGATGACCCTGAACTTTCGGTTCACCACCGGGGCCGTCCAGTCGCCTTCGAGAAAATCGACATTGGGAATCGTGAGTTGTCGCGCATTTTCCCGGGCGACCGCGAGCGCGTCCGGACTGACGTCAACGGCGGTCACCCGACATAGCGGCCGATCTCGCGCGATCGCGAGCCCGATGGCGCCGCTGCCGGTGCCGAGATCGAGCACATCCCAGTCGGCCCCGCGCGGTATCTCGCGAAGGGCGATGTCGACCAGCAGCTCGGTCTCGGGCCGCGGCACCAGCGTCGCGGGGCTGACAACAAGCTCGAGCGACCAGAATTCCTTGCTACCCGTAATATACGCCATCGGCTCGCCGCTGATGCGGCGCGCGAGGGCGTGCTCGAGTCGCCCGATGGCGTCGTCGTCGAGTATGTCCTCGGGATGGGCGAACAGGTAGCTGCGTGGCATATCGATCGAGCGTGCGAGCAGCAGTTCGGCATCGAGGCGCGCGGATTCGCTGACACCGCGCAAACGCGATGTCGCGTAGGCGAGCTGCTTTTCTATTGAAGCAATTTCACTCATAGGTCTATTTGCGTACTGGCCGAGCGTTAAAAGGTTCGCGTACACTCGCGGGCAGATCCAAAACGGATAATACGCCATGCAAGTCTATTCCAACGTCCTGGACATGGTCGGCAAGACGCCGATGCTTGAGGTCAACAACATGGACACGGGATCGTGCCGCTTGTTCCTGAAGCTCGAACTTCAAAACCCAGGCGGCTCGATCAAAGACCGCATCGGCATCTCGATGATCGACGAAGCCGAGAAACGCGGCGATATCAAGCCCGGTGATACGATCGTCGAGGCGACGGCGGGCAACACAGGCATCGGGTTGGCGCTGGTCGCGGCGCAGAAGGACTATCATTTGATCCTCGTCCTGCCCGACAAGATGAGTCAGGAGAAGATCTTCAATCTGCGTGCGATGGGCGCCGAGGTGGTTCTGACCCGATCGGATGTTGAAAAAGGTCATCCCGAGTACTACCAGGACCTCGGCAAGCGAATCGCTGACGAAGGGGGTTTCTATTTCATCAACCAGTTCGGTAATCCGGACAATCCGTTGGCGCACGAAATGACGACGGCGCCCGAAATATTCGAGCAGATGGACGGCAAGGTCGACGCCATCGTCATGGGTGCCGGATCCACCGGCACGGCTGCGGGTTTTTGCAAGTACCTGAATGAGCACGCACCGAATACCGAGATTATTCTTGCCGACCCGGTTGGTTCGATACTCGCCGAGTACATCAATACGGGTAATCTCAGCGACAAGAGCAGCAGCTGGCTCGTCGAAGGCATCGGTGAGGACTTCATTCCGGATATTGCGGATTTCTCCAGATTCACCAAGGCCTATTCGATCAGCGATGCGGAGTCATTCGCCACTGCGCGCGAGTTACTCAGAACAGAGGGCATCCTTGCCGGGTCTTCGTCGGGTACATTGCTCGCGGCCGCCCTCAAGTACTGCCGGGAACAAACAGAGGCAAAACGCGTGGTGAGCTTTGCCTGTGACACGGGCAACAAGTATCTGTCAAAGCTCTACAACGACTTCTGGATGGAAGATCAGGGTTTTATCGAGCGCGAGCAGACGGGTGACCTCAGGGATCTCGTCGGCCGGCCGCACGGGGAGCGCGCGACGATCACGGTCGGCCCGGGCGACGTGATTACGACGGCGCACAACCGGCTGCGCAACGCCGGTTTCTCACAGTTGCCCGTAATGGATCAGGGCAAACTCGTCGGTGTCATAACCGAAGAGACGATCATTCAACACGTGTATGGCAGGCCCGAACTCATGAACGCTCCGGTCGCCGACGCGATGCAGACCGCGTTCATCAAGCTCGAGAAAGATACGAGCGTCAACAACCTTGTCTCGATGCTGCAGGTACAGCCGTATGCGGCGATCATGGATGGCGAGGAGTTTCTCGGCCTGATCACGCGCTCCGACGTGCTGAACTACATGCGACGTCAAATGTGAGCGCAGCGCTACGGCCGGTATCCGCCACATGTACAGGGCAATAGCGGCTGGATGCTGGGTCCGTCGACTCGGGGAAGCGTGTCAAATACACTAGCAAACGGCCGCCTTTTGGCCGTTAGCTGCCTCTCAAACCTTGCCGATTCAGAGCCGCTGAATGTCCGCTAAGCGAGTATGCGCTGACATCTGCCATTGCGGACGGCATCTGCAACGCAGAGGAAGCAGCATTAGCGATAACCGTTCCGGCACCTGATTGTACCGGCGTATTCGTGTTTGTTGTACAGCCTTCCGACGACTACCTTGCTGTGGATATAAGTCCGATAGAAGATGCTCTGTTTGGAAAACCTGGCCAGATTATTTGTAGTCGAACACAAGTCAGCAAGCCGTTCTACCAAAAAGAACCGCACCGCGACGTTAGCACCGCGTTACTTGCACAAGACGGACACGAGATTACCCAGGCAAGTGCAGACATCGTCTCAAAGGTTAATTGGCCATACTGACTACTTTGGGACTGGAATGACGCTGTTTCCAAAATTTTTCATCTAAAACGTCTGCCCGAGAAAGAGATACGCTGACTGCCGATCGCCTTCCGCGGCACCGTAGGCCAAATACAGCGGACCGAGCACCGTGTCGAATACGACAAAAACACTGCCCGCAGCCAAAGCATTTCGAAACCTGGCATCGGCCCGTTCTTGCCACACGTTGCCGACCTCTATCGAAGCGCCGACGTATATCGGCGTGCCAACCATCGGCATAGCGCGATCACCCAGCCGACGATAATACAAGAGCCGCGCCATGGCGCGATGGTCACCCTGCAGTTCATCCCGGCCGTAGCCGGATAGACTGAATAGTCCACCAAGCTCAAATGCATCGAGAGACGTCTCACCGGATTGGCTGACACTGCCCAGGTCCCACCAGTGCAAAACCGTGTTCTTGCCCCAGGTCTGCGGCTTTAGGAACACCATTTGAGCGATGTCCGCCGTTAGGTCTGCGCCAAATCCTTCGCGCAATCCCAGCCATCCTGCCTGGGCATATGTTCCGAAGCGCGGGATGGCGATGCGGTCGATCGTGTCGTAGCCGAAACCCAACGTAAAACTGGTCACATTGCCCGAACCGGTGCCAAGTGCCGGGTCACCAATGCGAACATCCTGATCTGCGAATGCACGTGCCAGCGTCAAACGTAGTTCACCCCAGTTGCCAAATTTTCTACCGGCACCGAGAGAGAGCTGGGTTTCCTCAGCAAGAAACTCAGCAATTTGATTGCCACTGTCAAAGAGACCCTGGTTTGAACGTTGGTAACTTACGCGGGGATTTACAAACCAGCGCGATGCGAAATCCAGCGGTTGATACATTTCCACGGTGATATGGGGGTTTTCACCCACCACGGCATCGACACGTAACTCTCCGCCCCTTGCGTTGATCTCGGCCTTGGTTAAACGTGCGGCGAAGTTGTAGCTGCTGTTTCCGTCGAAGTCATCCTCCAAGTTGACGCCAAACCGAAGGTAGTTGGGGCCCCAGCTCTTGGCGCTGCTTCGGACCACCAGCAGGTTCTCCGCATCGTGTCTCTCAATGGAATAGTCCACGGTCTCAAAGGTATCGAAGCCGTAGATATCGGCGATGTCTGCATTGAGCTGTTCCAAATCCAGAGCCTCGCCGCGTTGTTCCGATAACCGCGCCTCCAGCACTTTGGCGGAAAGTTGCGATTCGTTCTCGATAACAACCTGATGGATCACCGGAGGCTCCCAGCGAGCCCGTTGCAACGACTGGCGGTGCGCTGCGTAGACCTGCTCTGACACCGAAAAGCGTTTTAGCTTGTCCATCGACTGCCGTGCTGCTACTTCACCCAAACGTATCGCTTGCATCGACTGATCGAACGATTGAAAGCTGATGCGGCCAAGTTCAGGCGCAATCAACACGTCCTCATCTGTCATTAGCCGTTTTTGTTCCTCGGTACGTGCTCGCCCCATGATCGTGGTCATTTGCTTCATTATCTGCAGCGCGGAATCCAGATCTACCTCCTCCGCGAGCAGCGTGCCGACATCGACAACAATCAACACATCAGCGCCCATTGACCTGGTGATTCCGACCGGAAGATTATTGGTGACTCCGCCGTCGATCAGCAGGCGACCGTCGATCCGGACGGGCTTGAGGAGTCCGGGCGCGGACATGCTCGCACGAATCGCCTTTGGGAGATCGCCGGAGCCTAAAACCACTTCCTGACCGTTGACAAGGTCTGTCGCGATAGTCCGAAAGGGAATAGGCAATCGATCAAAATCGCTGATGTTGGCGACTGGAATTAGCAGCCTTCTCAATTCCAGCGTAAGGTTTTGACCCTGCATGATGCCTTGCGGAATAATCAAACCCTCTTTATTCACACCAACTTCAAAGTCAACCAGGAATCCGAAGTCGTCAGTCTTTCGACGATACGAGCGTTGCGCGCGGGGTGGCCGATCAGACAGCAGCACAGGCCAATCCGCGTCCTGAAAGATACGCTCGAGCTCGGCGGCACTTGTGCCGGATGCGTACAGACTGCCGACCATTGCGCCCATACTGGTGCCCGCGATGTAGTCGACCGGTATCCGCATTTCGTCCAGTACCTTGACAACGCCAACATGCGCGACACCACGTGCGCCGCCGCCACTCAACACCAGGCCAATCGTGGGTCGGGCTGTATCGCCTGTCTGGGCAAGACCGGATAGCGGCAGCATGATAAGAGCAACTGCCGGGACAATCCTGAGAAATTGGTTAAGCACGATTGCTCTATTCCTGGAATGGCAAGTCCGTGAGCCTGCGGCGCACGTATCGTGCGAGATTGCATCCCCGGACCGCGACGAACCGAAAGTCGCCTTATATCCCGTAGCATGAGCGAGTCGATGTTTGAATACGGAGATACCGCAAATTGGGGTCTCGACTGACTGTTTAGGTCTGAACCACATGTGGCCGAGTATCTCCCATCTCTCTTACCCGAAGCGGCCGGCAATAATGTCGAAATTGGCGACTTCTGACCGACCGCTTCGGGTAAGGGCAGATGTTCAATGAATGGACCTGCCCAAATTCGTTGCCAAACGTCGGCTACGTGCTCAATAGCTGCCGTCCCGGCGATTTTCTTGCTGACTCGCAGGGATCAGGCGGACAATGCCGCAAGCTGGTCGGCCTGGTACTCGTTGATTAGCGGCTGCACAACCTGGTCGAGATTGCCTTCGAGTATTTCGTCGAGTTTGTACAAGGTCAGATTGATGCGGTGATCCGTGACGCGGCCTTGCGGAAAATTATAAGTACGGATGCGCTCGGAACGATCGCCGGAGCCGACGAGCAACTTGCGCTGTGCCGCTTGCTCCGTGGCCTGTTCCGTGACCTTGGCGTCGAGCAGCCGCGCCTGCAACAGCGACATCGCACGCGCCCGGTTCTTGTGCTGCGAGCGTTCATCCTGACACTCGACAACGATGCCTGACGGCAGGTGCGTAAGGCGTACCGCGGAGTCTGTTTTGTTGACGTGCTGACCGCCGGCGCCCGATGCGCGGTAGGTGTCGACGCGCAGGTCGGCCGGATTGATTTCCTCGGCCTCTACCTCATCGGGCTCCGGCAGCACGGCGACGGTGCAGGCCGACGTATGAATGCGGCCCTGCGATTCGGTCGTCGGCACGCGTTGCACGCGGTGGGCTCCTGACTCGAACTTGAGCCGCGCATAAATGCGGCTGCCCGTTATGCGGCTGATGATCTCCTTGTAGCCGCCGTGCTCGCCTTCGCGAGCGCTCAGGATCTCGACGGACCATCCCATGGTCTCGGCGTACTTGGAGTACATGCGAAACAGGTTGCCGGCGAAAATGGCGGCTTCGTCGCCGCCGGTGCCGGCGCGCACCTCGAGGTACACATTTGCCTCGTCATACGGATCTGGCGGAATCAGTGACTTCTGCAAATCCAGCAGCAGTTTGTCCCGACGCGCCGTCAACTCCTGCAACTCGTCCTGGCCCATCTCGCGGATTTCGCTGTCGGCGTCATCTGCCATTTCCTTCGCGGACGCGATATCTTTGTCGACCGACTCGAACTCGCTGAACAGCTTCACGATAGGTTCGATGCGCGCGTACTCCTTCGAGAGATTACGGAACTGATTCTGATCCGAGATGACGTCTGGGTCCGCCAGCAGTCCTGCGATTTCTTCAAATCGGTCGCGTACAGATTCGAGCTTAAAGCGTATAGAGTCCTTCACGTCAGCAGCCTTCAGTCGTTATCGATGCCGAAAAGGGTTCGGGTCGCTTCGATGATCTCGATTTCCGACGCTTCGCCGGCCTCGCGAAGTCGCACGCTTGGATTGTGCAGTAGCTTTTTCATCAGAGAGGCCGTCGCGAATTCGATGACCTCGCGGCTATCGACGCCCTTGTCCAGGCGCCGCTGCGCTTCTTTTAATACGCCGTCGCGAATCGTTTCGCCTTGTTCCCGAAGGGCGGTGATAATAGGAGAGACCTGCTTGGCCCGCTCGATGCTCAGATAGCGCCGGATTTCGTCGTCAAGAATGTGGTGAGCATCCACTGCCGCGGCCTCGCGATGCGTCTGTCCATCCTGAATGACTTTCTGCAGGTCATCGATCGTATAAAGATAGACATCGCTGAGTTGTGCAACGTCGGGCGCGATGTCCCTCGGTACCGCAATGTCGACCGCAAAAATCGGTTTGTGCTTACGAAGTTTCATCGCGGCTTTGATCTGGTCGCGAGTGACAATGGGCTCAGGGCTGGCCGTAGAGGTGATCAAAATATCGGCCTCCGGCAGTGTGCCCACGAGTTCCGACAGCGGCAGCGCAAAGCCGCCGAATTTGCCGGCAAGCCGCCGTGCCTTGTCAACGTCACGGTTGGCGACGAACAGCCGCCCAAGGCCCTTACCGGTCAGATGCCTGGCGAGTAGTTCGACCGTCACGCCCGCACCGACGAGCAATGCGGTGTGTTGCCCAAAGCCAGCGAAAAATTGTTGTGCGAGGCTGACTGCGGCCGACGCGACAGAAACAGGATTGGTGCCGATCTCGGTGTCCGTGCGGACCTTCTTGGCAACCGAAAACGTGTGCTGGAACAGCCTGCTGAGCTGCTTGCCCACCGTGCCGGATTCTTGCGCCTGGCGGTACGCGTCTTTCAGCTGGCCCAGAATTTGCGGCTCGCCGAGGACCATCGAATCGAGACCGCAGGCGACGCGGAATATATGGCGCAGCGCCTCATCGTCGTCGAGTGTGAATAAAGATTCGCCGAAGCCGGGATCGAGATTGCGCTCGTTGCGCAGCCAGGCCTCGAGTCGCTCACGCCCGCCATCGCTGGTAATGACGTAGAACTCGGTGCGATTACAGGTCGATAGCAGTACGGCCTCATCTACGCCTTCTATTTCAGTCAGGCGCACGACTGCCCGGCCAACCTCATCACCCGCGAAAACGACTTGCTCGCGAATTTCAACAGGTGCCGTGTTATGGTTCAGCCCGAGTATTTGCAGCCGCATAAGCGATAATTGTATGCGAACTGACGGCTCAGTTCCTTGTCTGTGTTACCGATGCAGCGCAAAATCGCGGTTGCACTTTGACTGATCTGTAGAGTAGTAATGCACCACTTCCCAAGACGAACAGCCGCTTTCGCAATGCTCGCGGCACTGATCCTTGCGATCTCGCCATTCTCGCGCGCGGACGAAGACGTCTCGGATGCCGCCTCGGAGCACATACTACAGGCCGAAATCGCGCTGAATGCTGATGAGTATCTGCGGGCGGCGATCGAGTATCGCAAGGCCGCCGAACTGAGTGACAGCGCCGAGGTCTCGCGCCAGGCAACCCGCCTGGCTTTCGAGTTCGGTTTCAACGACGAAGCGCTGATCGCGGCAAAAAGATGGCTCAAACTGGATCCTGACAGCGATGAGGCGCTGCTGCATGTGGCACAGACCCAGCTTCGCGGAGGCGACATACGCAATGCGCGCCGAAGTTTCAAGACGCTGATCGAGCGCGGCGACCAGCCGACCGAGCAGCGGATCTATTCCCTGGTCGCGTTCCTATCTAGCGAAGACCCGAAAATAGCCGATGAACTGATGCGGGCACTCGCCAAGCCTTACAGTGATTCGGCGATCGTGCAGTACGCGATGGCTGCGGTGTCCTTGCAGGCCGATGATCTGGATTTCGCCATGGAGCATGCGCAGCGTGCGATCGAGCTCGACCCTGAGTGGCTCCAGGCCAAACTGCTTTATGCTCGTGTCTTGCTCATGTCCGGAGAAAGCGATAAAGCGATCGACTACACGGCTCGTATTATTGGTGACGATCCTGACCCCGACCCCGATGCGCGGATGGAACTCGCGCTGATGTATATGACTGCCGGGCGTGACGAAGATGCGTTGAGTCAGGTCAACCAGGTGCTTCTCGAGCGGGCATCGCGAACCGACGCGCTGCGGATGATGGCGATCATCAATTTTCGGCAGAACAATCTCGATGCCGCCTGGGCCGATTTCGAGGATCTCTTGGAAAGCGGCGACTACACGGCGGACGCGCTGTTTTACCTTGCCCGTATCGCCGACTATCGCGAGGAATACGACAGGGCGATCCGCCTGTACTCCGAGGTGAAAGTTGGCCAGAACGCGGTGATTTCACAGCGGCGCGCAAGTGCGCTGCTGGCTTACGAGAACGACGATCCCGATGCAGCGCTGCGTCATCTCAATGAGTTTGCCGACAGTCGACCGCGCTATGCCGTCGACATGGTGCTGGCCAGCGCACAGCTGCTGGCCTCGCTCGGGCGCCATACCGAGGCGCTTGCTGATTATGACAGGGCGCTCACCTATCGGCCCGATGACGAGTCTGTTGCGCTTGGCAGGGCGGAGCTCTTGCTGCGCATGGATCGACTGGATGACTCGATCAACGCCTACCGCCAGGCGGCACAACGTTGGCCGGACAGCTCCGTCACACTAAATGCGCTAGGCTACACGCTTGCGGATCGCACCGATGAATACCGCGAGGCAGAAAAACTGATTCGCCGGGCGCTCAAATACGATCCGGACAGCCCGGCGATCATCGACAGCCTCGGCTGGGTTCTGCACAAGCTTGGCAGACATGAAGAAGCGCTGGTGCAGCTTGAAACGGCTTATGAGAGGTTCCCGGATCATGAGGTTGCGGCGCATCTTGTCGAGGTACTCGCCGCGCTCGAGCGGCGGGACGAGGCGTTGGAACTGCTGGCATCTGCAGAGCTCGAAGATCCGGAGAGCGATCTCTTGAAAAGCGTCCGTGAGCGCCTGTTCCCTGAAACTCCCTGATCGGATGCGGCCGTTTGCGCTTGCAGTCGCGGCTGCATTGCTCATTTCGGGGTGTGCAACTCCGCGCAGCGCTTTGCTTCCCGAAATCGGGAGTTGGGACGCGCGCACCCGCGTGCTCGGCATGCTCGAAGATTGGGAATTCAGTGGCCGCATCGCGGTCAAGACAGCAGACGATGGTTTCAACGGCAAGCTGCGCTGGGCGCAAAACGACGACGAATTCAGCGCGACTGTCAGCGGTCCGCTGAGCATTGGCAAAGTCCGGATCGAGGGCAACGAGCGCGGGTTCGTCATCATTGATAAAGCCGGTGTGCGGAGTCATCTCGACGAAGTCGAACTCGAACTTCGCTACCGTTATGGCTGGACGATCCCGGTCGAGAGCCTGCGCTATTGGGCGCTTGGCATACCGGATCCGTTGGCGCCGGCGAAAACCGAGCTCAACGCGGCAGGGCAGCTCGCGAGTCTGACGCAGCGCGACTGGTCGGTCAGTATTTCACGGTACGCAGATGGCGGTGGCCAGCTTATGCCGAAAATGCTGACGGCCGAAAACGCTGACACGAGAGTGAGGCTCGTGATCGATCACTGGATTTTCTTCGAATAGCGCCGCACAATTGCGCCGCACGTGCACCGTACTGGGGCGTAGCCAAGTGGTAAGGCATCGGGTTTTGATCCCGTGTACCGCAGGTTCGAATCCTGCCGCCCCAGCCATCTGAATCGAGAGGGGAGATTCGTGGATCCGGCATCAACGGCAGTTTTTTCGGGCAACGCGCACCCGAAACTGGCCCATGATATTGCGCGCTACCTGCATCTCCCGCTGGCGCGTGCATTGGTAGGACGCTTCAGTGACGGCGAAATAAACGTCGAAATCCTCGAAAACATCCGCGGCCGTGAGACCTTTATCATCCAGCCGACGTGCCCGCCGACCTCGGAAAACCTGATGGAACTCCTGGTCATGGTCGACGCGGTCAAACGTGCCTCGGCCGCGCGTATTACAGCGGTTATTCCGTATTTCGGGTTTGCGCGCCAGGACCGGCGCCCTCGCTCTGCACGGGTGCCCATTACGGCAAAGCTGGTGGCCAAGCTGATTGTCGTCGCCGGTGTCGACCGCGTCCTGACTGTCGACCTGCACGCGGATCAGATCCAGGGATTCTTCGATATCGCCGTCGATAATGTCTACGCGTCACCGCTGCTGCTCGGCGAAGTCTGGAAGCAAAAATTCGACAATATGGTCGTTGTCTCGCCGGACGTCGGTGGTGTTGTCCGTGCACGCGCCCTGGCCAAACGGCTCGATGACGCGGACCTCGTCATCATCGATAAACGCCGCCAGAAAGCGAATCAATCCGAAGTCATGAACATAATCGGCCAGGTTGATAAAAAGAACTGCATCATGATGGACGATATGGTCGATACTGCAGGGACGCTGTGCCACGCCGCTGCTGCCCTGAAAGACAATGGCGCGGCCAGCGTGCATGCGTACATTACCCATGCCGTGCTCTCGGGGTCGGCCGTTGAGCGCATTACCAATTCGGCGCTCGATGAGATCGTCGTCACCGATACGATTCCGCTTACTGCCGGCGCTCGGGCGTGCCGCAAGATTCGCCAGCTCTCTACTGCCGAACTGCTCGGCGAGACGATGCGGCGCATATCGGACGAGGAATCCGTCAGCTCGATGTACGTCGACTAGCCGATCCTGCAAAGCTTGGTGTCTGGCCGCACATGCGTTAAGATGCGCGCCCCAGACCGGAATGGTCGCAGTTTTGGTCGGGCTCAGGCTCGAATTTAATCGAGCAAAATCAATCAGATAACGGAGTTCAGTCATGGCTGAAAAATTCGATCTGATTGCGGATATGCGTGAAGACACAGGGAAAGGTGCGAGCCGCCGCCTGCGTCATCAGGGTAAAGTACCCGCAATCATCTATGGCGCCGGCCGTCCGCCGCGCTCACTGACATTTGACCATAACAAGGTCCTGCACGAGCTCGAGAACGAATCGTTTTATTCGAGCATCCTGAATATCAAGGTCGGTAACAAGAGCCAGGCCGCAATCGTCAAGGATATCCAGCGCCACCCGTCAAAGCGTCAGATACTGCATCTCGACCTGCAGCGAATCGTCGAAGACGAGGAAATTCGAATGAACGTGCCGATTCATTTTATTGGCGCAGATATCGCAGTGGGTGTGAAGCGGGACGGCGGCAAGGTCTCGCGCCTACGCAATGACGTCGAGGTCGTGTGCCTGCCGAAGCATCTTCCCGAGTATCTCGAAGTCGATATTTCCGCGCTGGAACTCGATGAAATGATGTATCTGTCAGACATCAAATTGCCTGAGGGCGTCGAGATTCCTGAGCTGGCGCAAGAAACGGAACAGAACCAGCCGATTGTGTCGATTCACATCATCAAGGAAGTAGTCATCGAGGAAGAGGTCGAGGCAGAAGCGGTCGAAGGCGAGGTAGCAGAGGGCGAAGAGGCTGCAGCTCCCGCCGAAGGCGAGGCGCCTGCCGACGAACGCGAGTCGAAAGACGACTAGTCATCGCAAGATTGCGAGCAAAAAGACCACCGCTAAGGTGGTCTTTTTGTTTAACATTCGGATCCCATGAGACACCTGAGCATCATTGCTGGTCTCGGCAATCCCGAGCAAAAGTACGAGCGCACGCTGCACAACGCGGGCTTCTGGTTTGTGGACGCGCTCGCGCGCAAATACGGCGGTGAGTTTCGTTACGAGAAGAAATTCGACGCCGAGTACTGCCGCGTGACGATCAAGAGCGACGATATCTGGCTTGTCAAACCGCAGAATTACATGAATCAGAGCGGCCCACCGGTGCGCGCGATACTCGACTACTACCAACTGCATCCAAAGCACCTACTGGTCGCGCACGATGAAATCGATCTGCCACCAGGAACCGTGCGCTTGAAGCAGGGTGGCGGACACGGTGGACACAACGGGATTCGGGATGTCATCCGACATTGTGGCGCAGACTTCATGCGCCTGCGGATTGGCGTTGGCCACCCGGGTGAAAAGAGCAAGGTGACCGGCTACGTGCTTAAACCTGGCTCGGACGATGTCGAAAGTGCCATCGAAAAAAATCTCGATGAGGCCTTGGACGTCATGCCGTTACTGATTGAGGATGGTCTCAACGCGGCGATGAAAGCGCTGCACACGAAGGAAGATTAGGTGGCGATCAAGTGCGGCATTGTTGGATTGCCCAACGTCGGCAAGTCCACGCTGTTCAATGCGTTGACAGCGGCAGAGATACCTGCCGAAAACTATCCGTTCTGTACGATCGATCCGAACGTGGGCGTAGTGCCCGTGCCGGACCCGCGTCTGGGCGTTCTCGAGGGCATCGTAAAGCCGCTGAAGACAATCCCGACCACGATGGAATTCGTCGACATCGCAGGGCTCGTCGCCGGCGCGTCGAAAGGCGAGGGGCTGGGCAACAAGTTCCTTGCCAACATTCGCGAGACGCATGCGATCGCGCATGTCGTGCGCTGTTTTGAAAACGATGACGTGACGCATGTGACGGGAAAGATAAATCCGGTCGACGACATCGAAACCATCAATACCGAGCTGGCACTTGCCGACCTCGAGTCTGTCGAGAAGCAGTTGATCAAAGCCGAAAAAAATGCCAAGACGGCGCAAAAAGAAGAGCTCTACATTCGCGACACGATAAAAAAAGTGAAGGAGCATCTTGACGAGGGTCTGCCCGTTCGTTCGCTTGAACTCGATGACAACGAAAAGAAGGTCGTGCGCAAGCTGCACCTGATTACGGGTAAGCCGGTGATGTACATTGCCAATGTTGACGAAGACGGGTTCGAGAACAACCCGCATCTCGACGCCGTGCGCGACTACGCGGCCAAAGATGGCTCGGAGCTGGTCGCCATTTGCGCTGCGATCGAGGCCGAGATTGCCGTCCTCGATGACGACGATAAGCTAGAGTTTCTCACCGACCTCGGCTTCGAAGAGCCCGGGCTGAATCGCGTGATCCGCGGCGGTTACCACCTGCTCGGATTACAGACCTTTTTTACTGCCGGACCCAAGGAAGTTCGCGCCTGGACAACAAAGATCGGTGCCACCGCGTCGGAAGCGGCCGGAGAAATTCACACAGACTTTCAGAAAGGATTCATTCGCGCCGAGGTTATCGCTTACGATGACTTTGTCGCCGGCAACGGCGAGCATGGTGCGAAGGAGGCGGGTCGCCTGCGCCTGGAGGGTAAGGAGTACATCGTTAAAGAGGGCGATGTAATGCATTTTCGCTTCAACGTCTAATGCCACGCCTGCTGGCTCGATTCCACCTTGTAAAGAGCATAATCGCGTAGTCGTTTCGCCGTGTCGTGTTCGATGTACGGGATGCGTACGCTCCCTGACGCCATATAAAACCGCAAACTCGCCAGGCTCTTGCGACGCTGATACCGGGATTGTGTCACCGTGACGCGCTGTACCTTGCGATACAGCAAGGCGACCGTGCGATAACCAACAAATCCGGAGCGGCGCACGAAGCCGTCGCTGCTGCAGTGGTAGCCGGCACGTCGCCAGTTTTGGTAGATCAGCAGGCTCGAAGCCGACAGCCACAGCAGAAACACGAGACTCGCGGGGCCTATCAAGTTCGAGAAGACGGCAAGACCCACCACTGTTGGCAACAGGCTGATCAACAAGAGGCGCGTCCGCATGTAATTCGGCGAAATCGGAATGAATTCCGGACTCGTCGGTATCTGTATCAGGTCGTCGCCCTCGGGAGCGAGCAGAATCTCTCTGAGGTGGTTGGCCTGCGTCTTGTT
>JAOTUB010000160.1 GCA_029864095.1 Gammaproteobacteria bacterium
CCGTTATTCGATTTTGCCGCCACGTGGGCCTGGCGGGATTTCGCGAGCTGCCGATCCGCCTTACCGAGGCGATGAGCCGGCCGACGAGTTATGTGCACCGGGACGTCAGCCCGGACGACGCGATTCCCGACGCGGCCGCGAAGGTCGTCGAGGCATCTATTCAGTCCCTGATCGATGTGCGGTCGCGGCTATCGACAATGCCGATAGCGGCCGCCGTTAAGAGTATGGCGGCTGCACGGCAGCTCGCATTTGCAGGTCTTGGCGGTTCAGGCTGCGTCGCGCGTGATGCCGGCCAGAAGTTCTTCAGACTTGCCATTCCGTGTTCAACACTGACCGACACGCCAACGATCCTGCAGTTTGCAGCGATCGCCAGTCGCCGCGACGTTCTGATCATCATTTCCCAGACCGGCCGCTGGCCGGAACTTGCACGAGCGGCCGAACTTGCTCAAAACGGCGGGGCGACGGTCGTGGCATTGACGGATCCGGGAAGCACGCTCGGTCGCGTCGCGGAAATTCTGTTTCCGTATATCACGCTCGAGGACACCAACGTTTACACGCCGATGAGCTCCCGATTGGCGCAGCTTGCGCTGCTCGACGCGATTCAGGTGGCGCTTGCCCTGGAACTCGGGGCGCCGGTGATCGAAAAACTGAGCGACACGAAAGACGTACTGCAGGCGCGCATCACGCTTTAATCGTTACAACCAGCTACTTCCCGTAACTCCGATTCGGCGCGGTTTATGCTAAAACTGTCCGCCTTGTACCTGTTTGTCCATTACACTCGCATCATGAAGGTCGACACCCCCACATCCCGCGATATTGCAGATCTTGCCGGCGTCTCGCAGGCAACCGTATCGCGTGCGCTGCGCAACAGCCCTCTTGTGCGACAGGAGACACGCGAACGCATTCAGCAGATCGCGCGCGAGTTGAATTATTTCGTCAACCGCAATGCCGCCGGCCTGCGCACGCACCAAAGCAACACGATCGCCCTGCTCCTCTTCGACGAGACCGAAGGCGATGCGCAGATCAACCTGTTCTTCCTGACGATGATCGGCTACATAACCCGTGCGGCGGCAAGAAGGGGGTACGACGTACTCGTCTCGCTGCAGCAGCTCACGGATGACTGGCACATCCAGTACCAGGCCAGCCACCGCGCCGACGGCCTTATTCTCCTCGGCTATGGCGACTATGTCAGCTACCGGGAGAAGCTCGACGCACTGGCTGCCGCGAACACGCGATTCATTATTTATGGACCTATCGTCAACGACCAGCCCGGGCATTTCCTGGGCTGCGACAATGAGACCGGCGGTTTTGCCGCGACCGAGCACCTGATCGGCCTCGGCCGAAAGCGCATCGTGATTCTCGGCGATACGTCCCAACGCCACCCCGAATTTGCATCGCGCTACGCAGGTTACGCCAAGGCATTGACGCAATCGGGCCTGGACCTGGCGCCCGAACTCAATGTCTATGCCGACAATACCGAAGACCGAGGCTACGAGGCAATGCGAGCTTTGCTCAGCAGCGACCTGTCGTTCGACGCCGTCTTCGCAGTCACCGATGTCCTCGCAATTGGCGCCATGCGGGCCCTGATGGACGCGGGCAAGCGGGTTCCCGATGACGTCGGTGTGGTCGGCTTCGACGACCTGCCACACGCCGCGTTCGTCACGCCGGCGCTGACGACTGTGCAGCAGAATATTCGGGAGGCCGGCGAAGGCCTGGTGAATGCTATCGCCGGACTGATCGAAGGCGAGCCCGTCGAATCGATTCAGATGGCGCCGAGACTCATTGTTCGCGATTCCTGCGGCGCTGCAGGCGGTCGAGCTCGGTAATCAGTCCGGCGTCGTTGACTGGCCGATCGAACAACAGCACGCGTATGCCGTGCGCTTTCACATCGATATCAAGGCCGGCTGATGACTCCGTTACTTCATACTCTGCACCGGTGAGGGCGCCGCGCCAGGTGCCATGACTCAACCACTTTGACACCTGCAGAGTGGCCGCTTTGTCACCTTTGTTAAGCAACACCAGTGCGGTCTGACTGACACCGTCCTTTTGATACACGCGGTAAAACGTCGCTGTATCCTCGCCCAGCGCAAGGTTAGCCTGCAGTCCACGCTGCAGAGCGACGGAATTCTTGCGCAGACGCGCGACCATTGTCAGCGCAGCGCGAATCGGATGCGATTTCGCCAGCTCGATGTTCTCCTGACCGAAGTAGTCGCGATTGCCGCTGTGCTGGTCCGTACCGGCGCGAAAACCCGACTCGGAACCGTAATAGACAACCGGTATGCCGCGACTCGTGAACAGCCAGTTGTTGGCATCGATGAAACCGGCGTCATCCGCGTCGATCCTGCTCATGTCGTGATTGTCATAAAACGTCATGAGGTCGTAGGGATTGTTGTAGGCGTCGCTTTCAAGATTCAGGTAATCCTGCAGGTCCAAATACGATCCTCCGCCCCTGCCGAAAACTTTCGACATGGCTCCCTGACCCGGAAAATCGAGCACACTGATGCCACCGTTCTCGGGGAAAGTGTATTCGCCGATGAGTTCCGCGTCGTACGCCCACGCTTCGGCAAACATGAAAAATCCGGGACGATCCCGCCGAATGCGATCAGCGAATGCCTTCCAAAAGCGATGCGGCATATGCTTGATCGTGTCGATGCGGACGGCCGCAGCGCCCTGGTCGATCCACTTGGAATGGGCGGCCACGCAGTACTCGAGCACGTCCGGATTGTCATAGTCCAGGTCCGACAATTCGGCCAGATCGGGCTCGCGCCGATAGAACGCGTGCAGCGGATTGTCGTCATCGAGTTCGGATGGATGCAGGTTGCCGTGATCTGCGACTAATACGCCATCAGCGTCGTAGATCTCGCCGTACTTCGGCTGGTCGTGCGTCATCGAAAATGAAGGCGAGCCGTGATTACAGACGATGTCGAGAATCGTCTTGATGCCATGGTCGTGTCGCAGCCGTCGGGTCAGATCTGCATAGCGGAGGTCCGGCGACTCGAGGTGTTCATCGACTTCGAAAAAGTTGACGCCCCAGTAACCGTGATAACCGGTCTTGCCGAAATCGTTGGAGCCGCCCTCGCCCGGTGGCGCTCCGCCTGTGAATGCCTCGTCAGGATTGTCGACGATTGGCGTCATCCACAGCGCCGTGAATCCCATCTCTGCGATGTAATCGGCATTGTCGAGCACGCCGCGGAAATCTCCGCCCAGATAACCGATATTGCCGGGCGGTAGTCCTTCAAGCTGCACCGGGCGATCGAAAGTGCCGAGTTCATCGCCACCTTGATCCACTCGGTTATTGCCGGGATCACCGTCGACGAAGCGGTCGGTAACGACGAAGTACACGGCCTCGGATGCGAACGGCTCGAGCGTACCATAGTACTCGCGAACTTCAGGACGCGAGCACGATGTTAGCGCGGCGGCCGCCGCAACGAGCAGGATGCCTCGATACAATGTCATTGCGGCTCGGCCTCCTTATCGACGAGCATTGCGGCTGCGCCTGCTACGATCATCAAGACTCCGCCTATCACAAGCCCGTAGATGCTTTGCAGATCGAAGAACTCGCGCAGCACCAGGCCGAGAACGCTGGCGGCTACAAGCTGCGGTATCACGATGAAGAAATTGAAAATGCCCATATAAATGCCCATCTTGTGCGACGGCAGGTTGCTCGACAGCAGCGCGTACGGCAGCGACAGAACGGACGCCCACGCAATGCCGACACCGACCATCGAGAATATCAACAGCTGCGGGTCCTTGATGAAATAAAAACTGATCAGCCCGATACCGCCCAGGCTCATGTTGATCAGGTGCGAAAGTCGGCAACCGAGCTTGTTCGCCATGAACGGAATTGCTATCGCTGCAAGCGCCGCAAAACCGTTGTACGCCGCGAACAAGACGCCATTCCAGTCGGCACCATCGTTATAGGCGGCAGACGTCACGTCGGATGCGCCAAAGTGGTAGCTGGTCACTGCTGAGGTGCCATAGATCCACATCGCGAACAGGCTGAACCACGAAAAAAATTGCACGACAGCGAGCTGGCGCATGACTTTCGGCATGTGAAACAGATCGTGCATGATCTCGTACATGCCATTCTTCGTTTTGCCAGCGTTCTGCAGGGCGCTCGTGATCAACTGCAAAAAGCCGAACACGATGAAGCCTCCGGAAAGAACGTACAGCTGCTTGTCCAGACCGTTTGCTGTGATCCAGATCCACGCCGCAGCGCCAATCGCCGCCCAGACGAGTCCGCCGTTGCGATACTTGCTGGCCGCCCGTAGGGCCGTGTCGTCCGCGACGTGCTCCGGCGGACGCGCGGCATCGAACTGCGCGAGTTCTTCGGGTGAATATTCTTTGGTACGAAATACGGTCCATGCGACGGCCAGGAAAAAAACCGCTCCGCCGAGATAGAAAGACCATTTGACCGAATCCGGAATTTGACCCGGCGCCGCCGTATTACTGATGTCGAACCAGTTTGTCATCATCCAGGGCAATGCCGATGCAACGATAGCGCCGGTGCCGATAAAGAATGTCTGCATCGCGAAGCCACCCGTGCGCTGCTTCTCGGGCAGCATGTCGCCAACGAAGGCGCGAAACGGCTCCATCGAGATATTGATGCTTGCATCCATGATCCAGAGCATGCCCGCGGCAACCCACAGCGCGGGCGAATTCGGCATGACGAACAGCGCCAGCGAGGCCAGGATCGCACCAACCAGAAAATAGGGGCGGCGACGGCCCAGGCGGTTCCAAGTTCGGTCCGACATGTAGCCGATGATCGGCTGCACGATCAGGCCGGTGAGCGGCGCCGCCACCCAGAGAATCGGAATGTCATCGATCTCGGCGCCGAGCGTTTGAAAAATGCGGCTGACATTGGCGTTCTGCAGCGCGAATCCGAACTGAATGCCCAGAAACCCGAAGCACATGTTCCAGATCTGCCAGAAACTCAAGTGTGGTTTTTGTTTCATTGTCCCGCCTCGGGCCTTGGCCGGAATCGAATTGCTGTGCCGCCCCCCGCGGCGAGCTTCAACTCAAGCGTTTGATTGCGATCGAATTCTCTCGTCTCGATCACGTAGTCGTAGGGATTCGCGCCCCAATCGGCGTCGTCGCCATCACGATAAATCGTCGCGATGTACGTACTGCTGGCATCGAGAAACGACAGCGGCACGCTGAGCGAACGCGATTCTTCATCGCTGATCGCCCCGAGATACCAGTCCTCACCGCCACGTTCCTTGCGCGCGAATACGACGTAGTCGCCGACCTCGCCGGCAACGGCGGCGCTCTTTTCCCAGTCGGTCGGCACATCGACGATAAACTGAAAAGCCTCGCGGTGCTTCGCATAGTTCTCCGGCAAGTCGGCCGCCATCTGGATCGGACTGTAAAGAACGACGTACAAAGCGAGTTGATGCATCAACGTGCTTTGCACACGGAACTCGGAACCCGGGCCTTGATGCGTCAGATCGAATATGCCCGGCGTGAAGTCCATCGGACCACCAAGCAGGCGTGTGTAAGCCAGCAGGACGTTGTGCTCCGGCGGATTCGGCAGCGCCCAGTTGGCGTTGTATTCCTGGCCTCTGGCGCCTTCGCGGCTGACCCAGTTCGGATACGTGCGCCGCAGCCCTGTGTCCTTTACAGGTTCGTGCGTATTGATGCTGATCTTGCGCTTCGCGGCTTCCTCGAGTACATGCTGGTAGTGATTCACGCCGATCTGGCTGTCATGCCACTCGTAATGCATGACACCTTGCGCATCCACTCTCTGCATTTGCCCGCCGTCAGCCACGTAACCGGTCTTGATCTGACGTACGCCGAGCGATTCGTAGAGATCATACGCGTCCGCCATTTGTGCTTCGTAATTACTGATATGGCCGGAGGTTTCGTGGTGTCCAATAAGGCGCACGCCTTTTTCGCGCGCATAATTCGCCACCGCCTGCAGATCGAAGTCCGGATAGGGCTCGGTAAAACTGAAGATAGCCCCGTTGTTGAACCAGTCGCCGTCCCAACCGGTATTCCAGCTCTCCACGAGCACGCCATCGAAGCCGTGTTCGGCCGCGAAGTCGATGTACCGCTTGGCTTCGGCTGTCGTAGCACCATGCTTCTCGCCGGAACCCCAGGTCCGTTTGCCGATATGCATCGCCCACCATATGCCGATGTACTTGCCGGGCTCGACCCAGGACACGTCACCAAGCACGTTGGGGTCGTTGAGATTGAGTATCAGGCTCGAATTCAACAGGCCGACGGCATTCGGCGAAATCTGAATCGTTCGCCAGGGTGTAATGAACGGCGTTTTTGTCTTGACGCGCACCCCGTCCGACCGGGGTGCCAGATTTGTTTGCAGAACGCCGGGCCGCCGCTGGTCAAGCGTGTAGGCTGCATAGTCAACCAGCGCCGCCTCGTGAATGCTGATATGGGTGCCGCTCTGCGTGCGCATCGTCACGGGCGTATGGGCCAGCGACAGGTCCTCGACCGGCGTCGTGCGGTACAGATACTCGTAACGGTTCCAGCCGCGCCCCGGAATCCAGTAGGCGACGGCATCCACTTGGACGCGGAATTCGGTCAGCTCATCGACGATATCGACCCCGCGGTAATTCGCCTGCTCCGGTACTTCATACCGAAACCCGAGGCCATCATTGTGCACTCGCGCGCGCAGTGCGAAGCGCCGCTCCGGACCTTCGACGGATTCGAATTCAACCAGCAATTCGTTGTAATGATCGCGGATCAGGCGACGCTCGCCCCAGGGTTGTTCCCAGACCGAATCCGACGAGCGATGTTCGGTGCCCACCGTTTTCAATGACGATTCGATAGACACATGGTCTTTGAAACGAAGCCCGAGCCTCGAGGCAGCAATGAGTTTCTCATCATCGAAGCTGACATGGTAGGAGACACGCCCATCCGCATCCAGCTCGACCGCGAAAGCGATTCGGTCATCGGGGGATCGCACCTCTGCGGCATGGGTGGGCATCGCGAGGATCAACGCAGCGCAGAATAATGCCGGGACATTGCTATTGTTCGTATTGGGCACTCGGGCAATTGTAGCAACA
>JAOTUB010000035.1 GCA_029864095.1 Gammaproteobacteria bacterium
AGTGACCTGCGGCTTCGCGTCCGCCCTATGTTGAAGCAGCTGGCACGGGAAACCGGCGAGACGGCAACGCTCGAAGTGCCCATCGACGATTCGATGCTGATTCTCGACGAGGTCGCAGGCAGCCATTTCGTTGGTGCCGGCGGCAACGTTGGGACACGCTGGCCAATGCACGCCACGTCGACCGGCAAAGCGCTGATCGCTTTCGATGAGCAGGCCCTGGAAAAACTGGGTCCTGACCTGCAGCCTGTCACAGCCAACACGATTGTCGATCACAGCGCCCTGCTTCGCGAACTCAGTCACATTCGCCGGCAGGGCTTCGCCGAATCCGTCGATGAACTCGAGGAGGGGTTTTCCGGCGTCGGTACTGTACTGAGGGGCAGCCTGGGCGAGGTGCTCGGCAGCTTGTCCATTTGTGGACCGACGCAGCGCATGACTGATACGCGGCGCGCAAAGCTTGGCAAAACGCTGCAGGTGGCCGCGAGGCAACTGCAGCCCGCCTGACGCTGATCATGGGCTACGCCGTGCTAATATTCGATGACGCCAAGCTGCAGGAATAAGAACATCATCAAGCAACGCAGGCGGGCCCCAACCCGATTTCTGATCTTGGTCGTCGCGACTTCCTGGCCGCTTGCCGGACAGGCGATGGATATTGAGGCGCCGCAAATCGGCTTGAGCGCCGTGCCGATCGAGATTGCCGTCAGCGACGCTGCCGTGGGCAGCGACGTTGTGCTGCAATTTGCGGACATCAAATATCGCAAAACGGCGGGTGCTGAGGGACGCGCGGTGTTCGATGATGTGATCACGAGTAGCCCCGGCACCTTTACGATTACCGTCAGCGCCGCTGGCGAGTCCGCGTTTGCCGAGCTGCGTGTTCTGCCGGGCTGGGTCTCTCTGATGCCGGCCTTTCTAGCGATCGCGGTTGCTTTGCTGCTGCGCAATGTCGTGCCCGCGCTGTTGCTCGGCCTTTGGTTGGGTTCAACCGCGCTGCAGGGTTTTTCACCGCTCGGCGCACTCAAGGGCCTGATGGACGTGCTCGTGGTTTTCGTCATCAACGCGTTAGCCGACCCCGATCGTGCTGCAATCATCGTGTTCACGATGATGATCGGTGGCATGGTCGGTATCATCACGCGTAATGGCGGCATGGCAGCTATCGTACGCGTAGTTGTAAGCAGAGCGAAAACCGCCGTTGGCGGCCAGGTTGCCGTTTGGCTAATGGGCCTGATGATCTTCTTCGATGACTACGCGAACACGCTCGTCGTCGGCAATACGGCGCGGTCGGTAACCGATCATCTGAAGATTTCGCGAGAGAAACTCGCGTACATTGTCGATTCGACGGCAGCACCGGTCGTTTGTCTTGCTCTGGTGACAACATGGATTGGCTATCAGGTCAGCCTGATCGACCAGGCCATGCAGGACATCGACGGCCTTGCGGGGACAACGGCCTACGCGATGTTCCTGCATTCAATACCCTACAGTTTCTACCCGATTCTCGCCGTCTTCTTCGTGTTAACCGTTGCATCGACCGGCCGGGATATGGGGCCGATGTACAGGGCCGAGGTGCGGGCGCGCGGTGGCATGGTCGCACCGCGAAGGGGAGAAGCGCTGCCCGCACTGGATGGGGACGCGCTTGACGCGAAACCCGATGTACCGATGCGCCCGGTAAACGCATTTTTGCCGATCATCGTTCTGATCGTCACGCTTGGAGTAAGTATGTTCATCACGGGTGAGGGCGAAACGGTTACGGACATCGTCGGATCTGCTGACCCGTACAAAGCGATGATGTGGGCTTCGTTTATCGGCGCGCTCGTCGCGGCCAGCCTGTCGATCGGGCAGAAGATTCTGAGTGCGCATGAGACCGTCGACGCGTGGTATGGGGGGGCTCGTGCCACTTTATTCGGCATGATCGTGTTGATTCTGGCGTGGTCGATGTCGGCCGTCACGTCCGACCTGAACGCAAAGGGCTATCTGATATCGATTCTCGGGGAGACCCTCCCGGTTGCGCTGGTGCCGGCCGTCGTCTTCGTGCTGGCCGCGATCACGGCATTCTCGACCGGCACGAGCTGGGGAACGATGGGCATTCTCCTCCCGTTAGCCTTGCCACTCACCTGGGCGGTTATGACCGTGAACGGTATGGCCGACCCGTCGGGCATGCACATCATGTATTCTGCGATCGCCTGCGTGCTCGCCGGCGCGGTCTGGGGTGACCATTGTTCGCCAATATCAGATACCACGGTGCTGTCTTCGATTGCCAGCGGCTGTGACCACATCGAGCACGTGCGCACGCAGATGCCTTACGCCCTGCTTGTCGGCGTTGTTGCGATCGGTCTCGGCACAATACCGGGCGGTTACGGCCTCTCACCGTGGATTTCCTTGCTCGTTGGGGCCGCAATACTGATTATCGTGCTGCGATTCTTCGGCCGCAATGCCGACGATTCTGTAGACTAGCTACATCTGAATTCTGCACTCACTGTATGTGCCCGCGACCCGTAATTGGCGTGCCGGCTGACCGGCGAATCCTCGAACCACACCCGTTTCACCTGGTGGGCGAGAAATATCTTCAGGCAATCATCGATGCGGCGGATGCTCTGCCACTGATCATTCCGGTCCTGGCCGAGCACATTCATGTCGACGATATTTTGCAGCATGTCGATGGCGTGTTGCTGACAGGCAGCCCGTCCAACGTCGAGCCGCACCACTATGGCGGGGAGCCCAGCGAACCCGGCACGCTGCATGATCCGCACCGCGATGCTGCGGCATTGCCGCTGGCGCGCCGTGCCATGGATGCCGGTATACCATTACTGGCAGTATGCCGCGGCTTCCAGGAGCTGGTCGTCGTACTCGGAGGTACGTTGCATCAGAAGGTCCACGAAGTGCCGGGATATCACAGTCACAAAGAAAACCCTGACGATCCGCTTGAAACGCAGTATGCGCCGTCACATGGCCTTAGCCTCGTCGAGGGTGGGCTGTTGCACAAGTTAGCCGGAAAATCGAACAGCATGGTTAATTCGCTGCATTCGCAAGGTGTCGCGAAGCTGCCAAACGGTGTTACGGTTGAGGCGGTCGCGGATGACGGTCTTGTCGAAGGTTTCAGCGTCGACAGTGTGCCGGGTTTTGCGCTGGCCGTGCAGTGGCACCCCGAATGGCAGGTCACGCGAAACGAGTTTTCTACCGCAATCTTTCAGGCGTTCGGCGATGCGTGCAGAGCGTACGCAGGCCAACGACAGGTGTAGTGTGAGCACGGACGACGTTTTTCAACCGTGGTTGAAAGAAAGAGGAATTGAAGACGTCGAGGCCTTTGTGCCCGACATGGCGGGTTCGGCGCGCGGCAAGGTGGTGCCCGCGGACAAGTTCGGGGCAGGCAAGATGAAGATGCCTGAGGCAATTTTCGGGCAGACGATTTCAGGTGATTATGTGGTCAATCCACAGAATGTCGAGGATCGTGACATGTTGCTCGTGCCGGATTCGAACACGCTGCGACCTGTGCCGTGGGCAACGGATCCGGCCGCATCGGTTTTCCTCGATTGTTTCCGCGGTGACGGATTGCCCGTCGATACATCTCCGCGCCATGTTCTGCGCAACGTGCTCGACAAGTACGCAGCCAAGGGCTGGACGCCGGTCGTCGCGCCCGAGGTCGAGTTTTATCTTCTGAGCGCACATTCGGATCCCAACGAAGAGGCGGAGCCGCCCGAGGGCCGTCTTGGCCGCACCGAAGGCGCGCGCCAGCCATACAGCGTCGACGCGATGAACGACTTCGATCCGTTCATCAACGATTTGTACGCCTATTGCGAAGTACAAGACATTCACATCGATACGCTGTCGCAGGAAATGGGCCCCGCGCAGTTCGAAATCAATTTCCTGCACGGCAATGCAGTAGACCTTGCCGACCAGGTATTCCTGTTTAAACGCACTGTTCGTGAGGCCGCGATCCGGCATAGAATGCATGCGACATTCCTTGCCAAACCGATGGCGGAGGAAGCAGGGAGCGCGCTGCATATTCACCAGAGCATTGTCGACAAAAGCAGCAAAAACATATTTTCGCTGGACAATGGTGACGCAAGCGAGCTTTTCCGCGGGTTCCTTGGTGGTCTGCAAAAGTACATGCCAGATGCCATGCTGATATTCGCCCCGTACGTGAATTCGTATCGGCGTTTTTTGGACCCCTGGGCGTCTCCGGTCAATCTCGCCTGGGCCGTCGACAACCGTACGGTGGGTCTGCGTGTACCGGACGCCGAGCCGGAAAACCGGCGTATAGAGAATCGCCTGGCTGGCTCGGACGTCAATCCCTACCTTGTTCTCGCAGCATCGCTTGCCTGTGGCTATCTCGGTATGACTGAAGGGCTGCAGGCGACCAAGCCAATCGTCGGCAGCGCGTACGGTGGGACATTCGGGCTGCACCGCAATCTGGATGCGGCAATCGAAGCGCTACGGGGCAGTGCGGAGTTGCGCAGTATGCTCGGCGATAACTTCATCAACCTTTACTGTTTGCTCAAAGATGAAGAGAACCGGGAATTTCAGGAGATCATTACGCCCTGGGAGCGTGAGATTCTGATGTTCAACGTCTAGAACCCGTTTCAACATGTGATCCGGGCAGGACGCCAGCAGGCGGGTTGGCTATCATCACCTTTGACCTGAGCGCACTTACCGTCGGAGGTAACCCATGGCGGCGCTTGAAAAGCGATCCGGCGCGGACTGGCAGGAGCTGGACAAAGACCACCACCTGCACCCGTTCACAGATCACAAAGCATTGCACGAGAAGAAATCGCGCATTATCACGCGCGCTGAGGGCGTCTATATTTTCGATGCCGACGGCAACAAGATTCTTGACGGTATGTCCGGACTCTGGTGCGTGAACGTTGGCTACGGTCGCGATGAACTCGTTGATGCCGCCACCGCGCAGATGCGCGAGCTGCCGTACTACAACAATTTCTTTCAGTGCGCACATCCGCCATCGATTGAACTTGCGAGCATGCTGCAAGACGTAAGTCAGCCGCAGTTCAATCGGGTGTTCTTCACGGGTTCGGGTTCTGAATCCAATGACACGATTGTTCGCATGGTGCGCCGTTATTGGGATTTGCTGGACCAGCCGCAGCGGCACACGATCATCAGCCGCAAGAATGCCTATCACGGCTCGACGGTTGCGGCCGCAAGCCTCGGAGGCATGAAGCCAATGCATGAGCAAAGCGGCCTGCCGATACCGGGAATCGTTCACATCGATCAGCCGTACTGGTTCGGCAGTGACCAGAGTCTTTCGCCCGATGAGTTTGGCCTGCTTATGGCGCGCCAGCTTGAAGAAAAGATTCAGGAACTGGGCGCTGACAAGGTTGCCGCATTCATTGCGGAGCCGATACAGGGCGCCGGCGGCGTCATCGTTCCCCCGGATACCTACTGGCCCCAAGTGCAGCGCATCTGTGACGAGTACGGCATCTTGCTTATTTCAGACGAGGTCATTACGGGCTTCGGCCGGCTCGGCGAATGGTTCGGTGCGGATTATTTCGGCACGAAACCCGACCTGATGCCGTTTGCGAAGGGCGTTACGTCGGGGTACCTGCCGCTTGGCGGTGTGCTGGTCAGCGACCGGGTCGGTGATGTCCTGATCGACAAAGGCGGCGAGTTTTTTCACGGCTATACCTATTCGGGCCACCCGGCCGGCTGCGCCGTGGCAATGGAGAACCTGCGCATCCTGCAAAGGGAAAAGCTCATCGAGCGTGTGAAGAACGATATTGGTCCATACCTGCAGAATGGCTGGCACAAACTGGCAGAGCATCCACTTGTCGGCGAGACACGCATGGTCGGTCTGATGGGCGCGCTCGAACTTGTCAAATCCAGACAACCGCTCGAACGGTTCGACGAGAAACAGGGGGTTGGTACCATCTGCCGCGACTTGCTTGTCGACAATGGCCTCGTCATGCGAGCGGTCGGTGATACGATCGTCGTTGCACCGCCGTTTGTGCTGACGCATGAGGAGGCCGACGAATTGATCGAGAAAGCCTGGCTGTGCCTGGACCTGACCCAAGAGGCTATCAATGGATAAGGGCGGCGGAGACCATGCGATCACGCGTGATGACCTGTACGGTACGATCCCGGAGCCTACCTATGCCGGGGCGACGTCTTTCATGCGCCGCAAGTATTCGCGGGATCTCGAGGGTGTAGACGTCGTTGTAACCGGCATACCGCTAGACACGGCGACCACCAATCGACCTGGCGCGAGACTCGGGCCGCGCGCGATTCGCGCAGCATCGACTATCATGGCCTGGGAAAAATCTTACGGCATGGAATTCGACCCGTTCGATAAACTGGCTGTCATCGACTATGGCGACTGTTTTTTCGACTTCGGTCGTCCGCAGCAGGTCCCCAATTCGATCGAGGCGCACGCTACGGAGATCATCAGTAAGGGCCCTGCGTTGCTGGCGCTCGGCGGTGACCACTTTATCGCCTACCCACTTCTGAAGGCGCACGCGAAAAAGCACGGTGCTCCGCTATCGCTAATTCACTTCGATGCGCACAGCGATACTTGGGCGGACGAGGAAAATCGTATCGATCACGGCACAATGTTCTTCCACGCCGCCAAAGAAGGGCTGGTCGATCCGGCCAGGTCGATTCAGATCGGTCTGCGAACGACGAATCCCGACACGCTGGGTTTCAACATTGTGGATGCGCCATGGATTCACGATAACGGCATTGGGGCAGTCGTCGAGAGAATTCGCAGGGCGGTTGGTGATCACCCCGCGTATCTGACTTTTGACATCGATTGCCTAGATCCCAGCTACGCACCCGGTACCGGAACGCCGGTCTGTGGTGGCTTGACGAGTCATCAGGCCCTCGAAATACTGCGCGGGCTTGCTGGAATCAACATCGTCGGCATGGATATCGTCGAGGTTGCGCCCGCCTATGATGTTGGGGAGATAACCGCGCTTGCCGCCGCCGCTCTGGCGATGGAAATGCTGTACCTGTACGCGAGTCGCCCGGCCTCCTGAAGTCAACGTCGCATGCAGGATCCGCAGGAACATACCTCGTCCTATTACGCGGCAACGCATAAGTACGGCACCAGGTATCCAAGTCTAAAAGGCGAGCGCCGTGCTGACGTCGCGGTAGTCGGCGGCGGCTTCACGGGAGTCTCGGCAGCACTGCACCTCGTCGAACGTGGCTACGATGTAACGTTGCTCGAAGCGAATCGCATTGCCTGGGGTGCGTCTGGACGCAACGGCGGGCAACTCATAGATGGATTCGTCAACAATGACAAGATCAAGAAGCGACTCGGATCCAGCGCTGCGGAGGTGACGCGGCGCATGGGCATCGAGTGCCGCGATATCGTCGTCGAGCGAATTGAACATTACTCGATCGATTGCGACCTGAAGTTTGGCTTCTTCGATGTAGCGATGCGCGAGTCCGAGATGAACGATCTAAGGGATTATGCCGACGAACTGCAGCGCAAGAATTATCCGCACAAGTTGCAGCTGGTCTCCGCCGTGGAGCTGCCGGAGTTTATCGCTTCAAAGCATTACATCGGCGGCTGTATCAATTACGGCAATGGACACCTGCATCCGCTGAATCTTTGTGCCGGAGAAGCGCGCGCAGCAGCGAAACTTGGCGCGAACATCTTCGAACAGTCACCTGTAACCTGCATAAAACACGGCGTTAGACCCGTCATCGAGACCGCTAGCGGCAGCGTCGTTGCCGACAAACTGATTCTCGCGGGAAACGCATATCTGGGCCGAACTGAGCCGCGTTTGCATGGCATGGTGATTCCGGCAGGCAGCTACATCATCGGCACGGAACCTCTCGGAGATTCTCTGGCGTCGGAGCTGCTACCGGCCGACATGGCATATTGTGAGCAGACAGTTGGATTGAATTACTTTCGTTTGACCGCCGATAAGAGACTGCTATTTGGAGGTATGTGCAACTATTCCGGGCGTGACCCGAAAAGCATCACTGCCGCACTGCGGCCGAAAATGCTAAAGATCTTTCCGCAGCTCTACGGCGTGCGAATCGACTACGAGTGGGGCGGGAATGTTGCGATAAGTGTCAACCGCATACCCCAGTTCGGCCGCATCAGGAGTAACACCTACTACGCGCAAGGATATTCAGGGCATGGTGTCGCGCCAACGCATCTTGCGGGCAAGATACTTTCCGACGTCGTCGCCGGCGAGTCGGAGCAGTTCGACGTCATGTCGAAGGTAAAACACTGGCGCTTGCCGGGTGGCAAATGGTTTGCCAACCCAGCACTCGCGCTGGGAATGCTGTATTTTCGCCTCAAAGAACTTCTGTAGGAGAGCTACTTGAATCCGACAAAGTTGCTGCAGTTCTTTGAGTCACGCAGGGATCGCGCGGAGCCGCTCGTTCTCGTGACCGTTTACGAGACCGAAGGATCGACTTACAGCAAAGCCGGCGCACAAATGTTGGTTGACGAGAACGGCGTTTTTCGCGGCATGCTGTCTGGCGGTTGTCTCGAGGGCGATCTCGCGATTCGCGCGCAGCAGGTGCTCGAGAGTGGTATTTCACAAACCATCACCTACGATCTTGGCGCCGATGAGGACGAACTGTGGGGCATGGGTGTTGGCTGCGACGGTCTTATGCGTGTCTTGTTGCAGCCGCTGCTGCCGCAGGATGACTATGCGCCCTTTGCAAAAATTGCCGATGTATTACGCGGCCACACGGCGGCGGAGATCACAATACCCGTTGCGGACGATTCACTCGGAGTCCTCGTAATCCGGGTGGAGCCGCCGCCCAGGGTTCTGGTCCTGGGTGCCGGTCTCGATGCGGAACCGCTGGTCCGGTTTGCCGCGGAACTGGGATGGCGGTGTACTGTTTTCGATCACCGACAAGCCTACATAGACAACGGCGATTTCTCAGCCGCCGAGGCGACGTGCTGCGCGCCGGCGGGCGAGCTGGCCGATCGACTGAACTTGTCGGAGTTCGATATGGCGATCGTCATGAGCCATCATCTGGCCAGCGACCGCCACTATCTGATGCAGCTGGCTGCAACCGATATTGCCTATGTCGGATTGCTCGGACCTCGCAAACGCCGTGATCGCCTGTTATCCGAGATTGGTGGGGTGGCGGCAAAACTCGAAAACCGTATTCACGGTCCTGCCGGTCTCGATATCGGTGGGCGAGGGCCAGCACCGATCGCTCTGTCGATCATTGCACAGATGCAACAGGCCCTGACGTCGGTTTAGTTCAGACGCGCTGCTTCGCCCGGGAAGAAAATGCGGATTATCATGTTCGCCAGTTCGTCAATCTCGTCGTCATCGTCCAGGTCGATGTTGCTCGTGCCTTTGACCTCGTGTTTCAGGGCGAGCAGGCCACCCGCCGAAACGCGAATCATGTTGAACAAAAGAGCGGGATTCCCGGGCGGCGTAATGCCAAGTTGCTGCAACTCTGTTAGTGCTTTGTGCAGCAGATCGAACATCGGGCGCAAGTGGTTTTCGATCAGCCAATCAAGTCGCTCGCTTGGGTAGCTCGCTTCTTGCAGGATGACTTTGTGCAGCGCAGGTTCGTCGCGGGAGAAACGTACATAGGTTCGAACAAAAGCATCGGCTCGCGCTTTCGGTTCGATCTCGGGTACTTCAGCCATGGCTTTGACCAGCGATATGTTGAATTCACGGAAGATCTTGTCCGCCGCTGCCCGCCACAGCTCCTCTTTGTTTTTGAAGTGATACGTGATGAGCGGATGGTGAACGCCCGCGCGATCGGCGATGTCGCGGGTCGACGTACCTTTGAAGCCATTCTCTGAGAATGCCTGAATCGCCGCATCCAGTAGCTTTTGCTGCGTAACGATGCTGCGCTTTTGTTGTTTGCGAGCCGGTTTTTCGGCTTCTAGTTGTTGTTCGTCCAAGAAGGACTCTCCCGTCGAGCTTCCTGAACGCCTTAGACTAGCCTGAACTTTAGAATTAGTCCAGATTGGATTATTATTACGAGTGGTCAGTTGTGAGCTGGCTATTCAATCGCAAACATCATGCGCACCGCAGCGCGCTTTTGGACGGCCACACCGTCCTGGATGACCGGTGCAAATTCCCAGTCCTCGACGGCATTGATCGCCGAGTTAACGAAAGTGTCGCCCGGGTCCGAATCGCGAACCGTGACGTCGGTAACGGTTCCATCGATGTCGACGGTGAAAACCACGTCCACCCAGCCTGAGAGATTACGGCGTTGTGCAGCGCGCGGGTATTTCGGTGCCACGTATTTGGTTCTGTCCAGCGAGCTGATCGAAACTGGCGCTGGCAACGGCGGCGGCACTGCCTGCGGCTGTTGACTCGGCGCCGCGGCCGCCAGCTGCAGTTGAGATTTGCTGCTTTCGATGTCGTCTCTCGTTGGACTTGCGACTGCCGGTTGCGTGTTGGCCACGCCGTTATTGCTTAGCGGCTTGGGAGCAATACCGGCTGTCGCTTGCTGTTGCCGCGGCGCTGCCGCGACAGTCGCCGGCTTAGCCGCAGACTGCTCAACACCGAGCCGATTGACGGCGGCCACTTTGGCGGCCACGCGTTCGGCCGCGGCTTTCTCTGCAGCAGCTCGTTCCGCCGCGGCTTTCTCGGCGGCAATGCGTTCGGCGGCTGCCTTTTCGGCGGCGGCGCGTTCGGCAGCGGCTTTCTCGGCGGCGCGTTCGGCAGCGGCCTTCTCGGCGGCGATACGTTCGGCAGCGGCCTTCTCCGCAGCGGCGCGTTCGGCCGCGGCTTTCTCGGCAGCGATTCGATCGGCGACTGCCTTTTCAGCCGCGGCGCGTTCGGCCGCGGCCTTCTCGGCAGCCATTCGTTCGGCTGCAGCTTTTTCGGCAGCGGCACGCTGCGCGGCCTCGCGCTGCTGTTGCGCCTGGCGGTCACGAGCGGCGTTCAGCGCATCTGTCGATGCCGCCAGTTCGCTGCTCGACGGATCGATTCTGCGGGCGTCCGCTAGCAGCGCATCGGCTGCTACGTAGTCACCGGCGTCGATTTGTTCTCTCGCCCGCAGCACAAGCTTGCTGGCGACAACCTTGAGTCCCTGTTGTGCGGCCGGGTTGCCGGGATCATTGCTGAGGGCGAGTTCATAGTAGAAGCGGGCATTGTCATTCGCCGGTGCAATCAGCTTGCCCTCTTCCAGTCGAGTGTTCGCCTGCGCCAAGACCTCACCTGCGCGCTGGTCGCTGAGCGCGGCGCTAAGCTCCTCCGCCACTACGTCGATTTCTGTTGCGTCCGCGACCGCAAGCGAACGGGCGGCGCCGATAGCGACCGATGCATCTTCAAAACGCGAATCACGGATCGCCAGACGTGCGCCATCGATATAATTTCTAAGCTGCATCTGTTCAAGTTGCGCTGTCAGAAACGGCAGCCGCACGTTATCTGGGTCGGCCAGCTCAACGCGCTGCAATGCGGCATCAACATCCTCTGCACGATTTTCGAGTAACGCCGATTCGGCCATGCTGAGTGCCTGCGTAATGACTTCTTCGAGACCTGCCCTGGCAACCGGGTCTCGGGGTGATACTTCCAGCGCGGCCAGGTACAGTTCTATCGCGTTGCTGCCTGGCGGATTGAAGACCTGTCCCGCCGCAGCTGCAAGTTGCGCGTCATCGATCAGGGCGTCGAGATCGGGCGTGGACGGCGTAACGGCTTCTGCATCGAATACCGGCTCGGCCTCTGTGATATCGGGCGAACCAGCGACGGGGTCGTCCACGATAACTGGCTCGTCCGATCCGCTGAACATCCAGAATGAGATGCCAATGATCGCTACAAGCGCTGCGGCGCCGATACCGAGAAGTTTAGGGTCGCCAAGCGATGAACCACCCGAGTCGGCGGCGGCCGGTGCCTTTGTCTTTTCTGCCGCCGAATTACGCAACTTCGAAAACGAGTCGCCGACAGATTTGACGATTCCCGTCATCGTTTCGCTGAAACCCGAGTTCTCGCCGCCGAACATATCGAGTCCGTCATCGATCGGCGAAAGCGCTTCTCCGCGATTCGGAACGATGGTGCTGGTTGCAACGATTTTGGCCGCGGACTTTTCCGGCTCCGGTTTGGGCGATTTTGCGGCGCGCGCCGGTTCCGGCTGCTTCTGCTTTACAACCTCTGGAGTCGGTTGTTTCTCCGGTTTTGCCGCCGCCTGGGGCTTGCGGTCCGGCTTCGGTACCGCCTTGGGCTGCGGTTTCGGCTCCGCTTTGGGCTGCGGCTTCGGTACCGCCTTGGGCTGCGGTTTCGGTTCTGCCTTCGGCGATGGGGCAGCTTTGCCGACGACCTTGAATGCCGAGTCGGGTGCTTCGAGATGATGTTTGACTGACGCCTCGATCGCAAGACGGGAGCGACCGGGCGATACAGGCTTCAGAAGGAATCGGTAGACCTTGCCGCGATTGATAAGATCCATGAGCATTTCGCCGTCGTCGCGTCGACCTGCAACGATTGCTACGAGGCGCGGTGAAATTGTGCGCAGGTGCATCGTCAACTTTTCGGCATTCGAACCGACCATGGCGGCATCGACCACAGCAACACCGACCTTGCTGTTGCGCACGGCATCATCAGCTTGAGCGAGCGTGTTGGAATAGATGATATTGTGCAGACCCCGCGCAGACTCCCTGACCGTTGCCAGGAATTCCTCATCCTGTGTCAGGACAAGAACATCCACCGCTCGCGCGCCAACCTCAGTTGCGGCCGAAACCTTCATTGGATCGAGAATCGGTACCTGACCGGTACCGTCCGAGATTATCGTGGCGCCGTATTCAGACGTCTCCATGACGATGTGTTCAGTCAGGGGTTCGTCGACATTCGCAGCTGTGTCGTTGGCCGACTCTGCCAGCGCCATAAGGCGTGCCTGACGAGTTGCGTTATCAATGAGGCTCTTCAAAGAATCGGGAGTAACGCTGCCGCGCACAATCTGGAAAACTTCCTGATCACCGACAAGAGCTTCGAGACCATCGTCTTCGTTGCCCGCAAGAAGGATTCCTATTGTTTCGGGTGAGCGCTTCTTCGCCTCGCGGAGCGCATCGAGGCCGCTCATGCCAGGAAGTTCCTGCGCCGAAACAATCACGTCGATTTGCGTTTCGCCGAGCGTGTTCAGTGCCTCGGTACCGCTGGTTGCACAGTGCACTGTGTAGCGATCGTTAAACCCTGAACTCAAGTTGTCCAGAGTACTTTGCTCGCTATGCAGTAACAGTACCTGCTTCTTGAAATACTCCAGCGACACTCGACGACCTCCATTGATTTATGTCTAATCGCACGCCAAATCCTTGCGTCGCAGGAGTATATCCTCATGTATTAAGGTAATTGTCGCCGGACGGCGACCGATTTTCGAATCTGTGACATGCCGCACAGTGGAACTTCAGTCCGCATCACATTTGGGCTTCAGGGTCCCGGGCCGGGGTTGGATCAGACTCGGCGCCGGGCCTCTTCGGCGAGTTCGGCGACCGCGTCATCGACTGATAGAACACGCTGCTGCTTCGAGCCGAGCCGACGCATCGCGACGGTGTGTTCGTCGACCTCCCGCTGTCCCACTGCAAGCAGCACCGGCACTTTCTCGACGCTGTGTTCGCGTACTTTGTAGGAGATCTTCTCGTTACGCATGTCGGTCTCGGCACGCAGACCTGATTGCCTGAGTTCCCTGGCTACTTCCTCGGCGTAGTCATTCGCGTCCGAGGTGATTGTCAGCACTTTGACCTGGATCGGCGCCAGCCACAGGGGCAGGTGACCAGCATGGTGTTCGATCAGGATGCCGATGAAGCGCTCGAGCGAACCAAAAATCGCCCGATGCAGCATCACGGGAAGGTGCTTGTTGCCGTCCTCGCCGATATACGTCGCACCGAGCCGCCCCGGCATGTTCAGGTCGACCTGCAAGGTGCCGCACTGCCAGTCACGACCAATCGCATCGCGCAATACGAATTCGAGCTTGGGTCCGTAAAACGCGCCTTCGCCTGGATTGTGTGTGTAGTCGAGAGCAGCCACATCCAGTGCTCTTTTCAACGCAGCCTCTGCCTGATCCCAGACTTCGTCTTCGCCAACGCGCACTTCAGGCCGATCGGCGAACTTGATGCGTACATTATCGAAGCCGAAGCTCTTGTAGATGCCCAGGATAAGATCGCAAACGGCGATGGATTCATCGGTGATTTGTTCCGGTGTACAGAAGATATGCGCGTCGTCCTGGGTGAATGCGCGCACACGCATCATGCCGTGCAAAGCACCAGAGGGTTCGTACCGATGGCATTTGCCGAACTCGGCGAGCCGGTAGGGTAGGTCGCGATAACTCGTGATGCCCTGTTTAAACACCTGAACGTGTCCCGGGCAATTCATCGGCTTTATCGCGAAGTGCCGGCCATCGACCGTCTCGGTTGTGAACATGTTGTCGCCGAATGTGTCCCAGTGGCCGGATGCCTGCCACAGCGAGCGGGACATTATCTCTGGCGTATTGATCTCCCGGTAACCTGCCGCATTCTGTTGCTGGCGCATGAATTCGATCAGATTCTGAAACAGAATCCACCCGTTCGGATGCCAGAATATGGCGCCCGGCGCTTCCTCCTGGAAGTGAAACAGGTCCATGACGCGGCCCAGGCGGCGATGGTCACGTTTCTCAGCTTCCTCGAGCATGTGCAGGTACTTGCGCAGCTGTTTGTCGTTCGGCCAGGCGGTGCCGTATACGCGCTGCAACATCTCGTTATTCGAATCGCCGCGCCAGTACGCTCCGGATACGCGCGTTAGTTTGAACGCCTTGCCGAGCTTGCCGGTCGAGGGCAGGTGCGGCCCGCGGCAGAGATCGATGAATTCTCCCTGGCGATACAGCGTGATCGCCTCACCCGCGGGAATGCTGGCAATGATCTCGGCTTTGTATTCCTCGCCGATGCCGCGGAAAAACTCGACCGCCTCGTCGCGGTCCCAGATTTCGCGTGCGATCTCTTCATCTCGGTCGACGATGTCGCGCATGCGTCCCTCGATCACCTGCAGGTCGTCCTCTGTGAACGGTTCTTCACGCGCGAAGTCGTAGTAAAAGCCGTTGTCGATGGCAGGTCCGATCGTTACCTGGGTGTCAGGCCACAGTTCCTTCACTGCCTCAGCGAGGACGTGCGCAGCATCGTGTCGCAGCAATTCCAGGCCATCTTCGGAATCCCGGGTGACCACCTCGACAGCCGCATCCGCCTCGATATCGCGGGTCAGGTCGTAAAGTTCGCCGTCGACACGGACCGCGACGGCATCGCGGGCCAGGCTCTTGCCAATGCTGGCGGCAATCTCGGCGCCGGAAGTGGCAGCGTCAAACTGCCGGACGGAGCCGTCGGGTAAGGTTATATCTGGCATCGCTTGATCAAATGGATTGCACAAGGCGGCCCGGAGGCACGGCGCGCTATTGTACAGCAGAGGGCGCTCTTAACTCATGCAAAATGTGCGTAGAATATCGCCCGGTCTGAATGAACGATGAAACATCCATGAACGACGCGCCGCCGCGGGATTTTATCCGCCAGATTATTTTTGAAGACCTGGAGTCCGGGAAGCACGACGAGATCGTGACGCGGTTTCCGCCGGAGCCGAACGGCTACCTGCATGTTGGCCACGTCATGTCGATCTGCCTGAATTTTGGTGTGGGCCAGGAGAATCACGGCCGAACATTTCTGCGGTTCGATGACACGAATCCGGGAAAAGAGAAGGAGGAATACGTTCGCGCGATCGAACGCGACGTGCACTGGCTCGGGTTCGACTGGGAAGACCGGCTAACGCACGCCTCCGATTATTTTGGTCAGATCTATGACGCGGCCGAAAAACTCATCGAACTTGGCGTCGCCTACGTCGACAGCCTGAGCGCCGATGAGATTCGCGAACACCGCGGCACACTGACAAAGCCGGGCATGAACAGTCCGTACCGCGACCGGCCTGTGGATGAAAACCTGGATTTGCTGCGCCGCATGCGCGCCGGCGAATTCGAAGACGGGGAACACGTACTGCGCGCGAAGATCGACATGGCGTCACCGAACATGAATTTGCGCGACCCTGCTCTGTACCGGATTCGCCATATCGAACACCAGCGCACGGGCAACAAATGGTGCATTTATCCTATGTACGACTTTGCGCACACCCTGTCTGATGCTTTCGAGGGCATCACGCATTCGCTATGCACGCTCGAGTTCGAGGATCATCGGCCGCTGTACGACTGGTTCCTCGATCAGCTCGAGCCTCCACATCGGCCACGGCAGATCGAGTTCTCGCGACTGAATCTCGCGTACACGATCACGAGTAAACGCAAACTCAACATGCTGATCGACGGCGACGTCGTCTCGGGCTGGAACGATCCGCGCATGCCGACAATCGCCGGCATGCGCCGGCGCGGCTATCCTGCGGCCGCCATGCGGGATTTTGTGAAGCGTGGCGGGGTGACGAAGAAGGACAAGCTCATCGAGATGGGGGTGCTTGAAAACTGCGTTCGCGAGCAGCTTGGCGAATCTGCCGAGCGGCGCATGGCTGTCCTGCGTCCGCTAAAAGTCGTGCTGACAAACTATCCGGAAGATCAGGTCGAGATGGTTCAGGCGATAAATCATCCGAACAACCCCGAACTCGGCACCCGTGACATGCCGTTTTCACGCGAAGTGTTGATAGAGCGGGACGATTTTCTCGAGGAAGCTCCGCGCAAGTTTTTCCGCCTGAAGCCGGGCGGGGAAGTGCGGCTGCGTTTCGGTTACATCATCAAGTGCGAAGAAGTCATAAAGAACGACGCCGGCGATATCGTAGAGCTGCGCTGTAGTTACGATCCGGACACGCGCAGCGGCACAGGTACCAGTGACAAGAAAGTGAAGGGCACGATTCACTGGGTGTCGGCCGCGCATGCCGTGCCGGCGAGCGTGCGGCTTTATGACCGGCTGTTTACGGTGCCGGATCCGAATTCGGTCGACGATTTCATGTCGGTGCTGAATCCCGAGTCGCTCGAGACCGTCACCGCGATGCTGGAGCCAGCATTGCAGCAACTGGCGGGCGGCGAGGCAGTTCAGTTCGAACGCCTGGGCTATTTCTGCGCGGACTCGGAAGAACACACGGCCGACGCCCTGGTGATCAACCGTATCGTTACGCTTCGAGATAGTTGGGCAAAAATCGAGGCCGCCGCAATGCGCTTGGAAGGAAAGCCACCTAATGCGGTGGTCCGCAAGTAAGGGTCAGAAGCGGCCACGAGCGACACGTTTGTCTCCCTCATGGCTCGCTCCGCTGCGCTTTACTTCGGTCAACAAACGTGTCGCTCATGGTTGCGAGTAATTCTATGTTTGAACGCCGTCTGTGACCGTGATTGGTGCACCTCGGTCGGTGCCGAGTCCGTTGGCTGCACTGCTTTCGGCTTTCGCGACTTCGAGTACACCGAACGAGTTAATCAGCGCGAGGTAGTCGCCCGGTTTGGCACGCCCATACGTCGCCAGGATCTCGATGTCGTGGCCGGCGACGTGCACGGTGGGCTGCCTGAATTCCTCGATCAGCTTCGCGTCGATGTTACTGATCAGATTGCCGAATGCATCGACCGTGACGATAACGCCAGAGACTTTGCCCGCTGAGACATCCGGCTCGTCAAGCCACGCGGGTATCCACTCTGAGACTGGTATGCCGATGGCAGCCGGAGTTGTCGAACCCGCCGCGAGCTCGGCCGCAATCGGTGCAAAGATATCCCTGCCATGGAATGTCATGCTGGGCGTCGGTATGTTGAGCCGCGGGAGTGCGTCGAGGTCGAGATTGAAGACAGAGGCTTGGTCGGCTCCGTCCAGCATGCGCGCGAGTAGCCCGTTATCGGGCGCCATGAATATATGATGATCGTACTCGACAATCAGGATATCGCGTTCCGTGCCGACGCCGGGATCGACGATCGCGAGGTGCACGGTGCCTCGCGGAAAATACTGATAGCTGCGACTGACCCAGAAACCCGCCTCGGGAGGCCACTGCGCTGGAATGTCATGTGCGAGGTCGATAATCCTGGCTTCGGGGAATCGCCCGATGATCACGCCTTGCATCACGGCCGAGAATGGACCCTTGTGACCAAAGTCAGTCGTTAACGTAATAACACCGGATGGTTTCATTTGCTGTCTTGGCTCTGCTAGTCGGCCAGTTGGTCCAGGTGCCAATCTGCGTTACCGAACATTTGACCGATTGCGGTCAGCCGCTTGAAGTAGTGTGCTATGTCGACATCCCACGACACGCCCATGCCGCCATGCAGCTGCACTGCTTCCTGCCCGACCTTCTGACCGGCAGTCCCAATATGATATTTGAGAGCGCTGATCGATCTTCTGGCCTCGTCGGTACCATCGGCATTCGCCATTGAGGCCCAGAGTAATAGCGAGTAACTCTGTTCGCAGGCGGTCAGCATGTCGACCATACGATGTTGCAGGGCCTGAAAACTGCCGATGGGTACGCCGAATTGGACCCGGTTCTTCGAATACTCGACGGTCTTGTCGGTCATTGTCCGCATGATGCCAACGGCTTCGGCACAAACGGCAAGCGTCGCTTCGCCGATGACTGCTTCGAGTGTGGATAAGCCGTCATCCACATTGCCGAGCACTGCGTCGTTGCCGACGCTTACGTTCCGCAAGTGAATCTCTGCCGCCTGGTGCCCATCGACGGTCGGATACCGATGCCGGGATACGCCATCCGCCATGCCGCCGACCGCAAACAGCGTAATACCGTCCATCGATGTTCTGTCGCCCGAGGTACGCGCCGGGACGATCAGCAGACCGGCGTTGCCGCCATTGAAAACGACCCCTTTCTGACCGTTGATAAGCCAATTGTCTCCATCAGCTTCCGCCGTGGTCATGACGTCGGCGAGTTCGTAGCGGCTCTGCGGTTCGACGAGCGCGAGCGCGGCCTGCAGTTCACCGGCGATGATCGGGTGCAACCATTTCATCTTCTGCGCTTTACTCGCGACCCGCCGCAAAATGCCGCCCGCCATAACGACATTGGCGAGATAGGGCTCGACGACGAGCCCGCGCCCGAACTGCTGCATCATGACCATCGATTCGATCGGCCCACCATCGAATCCGTCGTCATCCTCACTGAAAGGAATAGCCGTCCAACCGAGTTCAGCGAATTTCATCCAGACCTCAGCGCTGTATCCAAGTGCGGACGCCGAGTACTTCTGGCGCGATTCGAAATCGTATTCGTTGGCGATAAATTTCTCGACGCTGTCGCTCAGCATCGTCTGCACTTCGTTGAACGAAAAATCCATGCTGTGCTCCGCTACAGTCCAAGCACGTGCTTGGCGACGATGTTCTTCTGGATTTCGTTGGAGCCGCCGTAGATCGAGGCTTTGCGAAAATTGAAATAGCGCAGCGAGGACTTGGTTTCTGCACCTTCACCGACACGATCCGCATCGGGGAAGTCGAGTACATATTGATCGGGCACATAGGGCAGTGCGTAGTAGCCAGCTGCTTCGACATACAGCTCGTCAGTGGCTTGCTGCAGCTCGGTGCCTTTGAATTTGAGAATCGACGACTCGGGTCCGGGCGCCTTGCCCGAGGCAACCGCCGCCAGCGTTCGCAACTCCGTGAACTCAAGGGCTTTGAGTTCAACCTCTGTTGCTGCGAGCTTGCGCATGAAGTTGCGATCGTTGCTGAGCGGTGTCGCGCCACGAATCGCGCGACCAGCCTGTTCGCGCAGTTTTTGCAGTCGATACTTGGTTCGTGCAACGCCTGCGGTCCCGGTGCGCTCGTGCTCGAGCAATACCTTTCCGTACGTCCAGCCCTTGCCTTCCTCCCCAACGAGATTCTCGACGGGCACTTTCACATCTTCGAAGTGTATTTCGTTGATCTCATGATCGCCCTCAATCGTGATGATCGGGGTGACGGAAATCCCGGGCGTCTTCATGTCGATGAGCAGAAAGCTGATGCCTTCCTGGCGCCGCGCGACCTCCGTGGAGGTTCTGACAAGACAAAAGATCCAGTCCGCGTGTTGGCCCAATGTGGTCCATGTCTTGGTGCCGTTGACGATGTAGTAATCTCCGGCACGATCGGCACGGGTTTTCAGCGATGCCAGATCGGAGCCTGACCCGGGCTCTGAATAGCCCTGACACCACCAGACGTTGCTCGCAAGAATGTCCGGCAAGAACCGTTGTTTCTGCTCTTCGGTGCCGAACGTGTAGATGACGGGACCGACCATGCCGAGGCCGAAAGGAATGATAACGGGTGCATCGGCCTGAGCCATTTCGGTCAAAAAAATGAATTTCTGGACCACACTCCATCCGGTGCCCCCATATTCGACGGGCCAGTTGTAGCCGAACCATCCCTTCTCATACAGCGCTTTCTGGAAGCGTATGTAGTCATCGCGATCCAGGGGCACGCCCTGCCGCTGTTTTTTTGCAATGCCCTCCGGCATTTCGTCGCGGAAAAATGCCCGGACTTCGTCGCGAAAGGCGAGTTCCTTGTCGGAGAATGTGACGTGCATCGAAATAGCTGCCCGGAGCCGTTGGCGGCCGAAAAGCATGCAGGATTTAGGTACCAAAATAAAGAACAACGGCGCGAGATCGGGCAGAATGCGTATATGACGTCCGATCCGAGCCCTGAAGGCATAGTCGAGCCCGCAGCGCGTGAAACCCGCGATGCGTTGCATCGGCCGCTGCATGACCTGCGTATCTCGCTGCTGGATCGCTGCAATTTCCGCTGTCCGTACTGCATGCCGGAGACTGAGTTTCATGACGACTACCAGTTCCTGACCCGGTCGCAGCGGCTGACACATGCCGAGATTCTCAAAGTGGCGAGGGTCGCCACAGGTCTGGGCGTTTCGAAACTGCGCCTGACGGGCGGCGAACCCCTGCTCGACAAAAAAATGCCGGAGCTTGTGAAGGGGCTCGCGGCGCTGCCTGGCGTCGAAGATCTGGCGCTCACGACCAATGCGATGTTGCTGGCTCCGGTCGCGGTGAAGCTGGCCGAAGCGGGCCTGCATCGGGTCACAATAAGTCTCGACAGCCTTGACGAACAGGTCTTCAGGACGATGAGCGGCGGCCGCGGTGACCTGCAAACCGTGCTGGACGGGGTCACAGCCGCCGAGCAGGCAGGCTTGTCACCGATCAAGATCAATGTGGTCGTGGAACGGGGCGTGAACGACCACACCGTCCTCGATCTGCTCGATCACTTTCGCGGCACGGGTCATATCGTGCGCCTGATAGAATACATGGACGTCGGCAATCGCAACGGCTGGCGCAGAGACCAGGTCGTGTCGTCCAAAGAGCTTCATGCAATGGTGCAGCAGCGCTGGCCGCTGCGGCCCCTGGATCGAAACTATGCGGGCGAAGTCGCTCGTCGTTATCAATACGTGGATGGCCTGGGCGAGATCGGATTCATATCGTCCGTGACCGAACCCTTCTGCGGCAGCTGCAGTCGGGCGCGACTGTCGTCGGACGGCATACTCTATACTTGCCTGTTCGCAACACAAGGCACGGATCTGCGTGAGCCGATTCGTAACGGCGCTGACGATGACGAACTCGGCGACATTCTGTCGCGTATCTGGCTGCAACGTGCTGATCGCTACAGCGAGCTGCGGCGGCCCGACGTCGCAGAACACCATGCATTAAGCAAGGTCGAGATGTACCGGATAGGTGGATGATGGGAAAACTCAGTCATATCGACGAACGCAACCGGCCAACGATGGTCGACGTCAGCGACAAGACCGCCACCGATCGCGAAGCACATGCACGCACGATAATCGAACTGCCGCCCGAAGTCGTCGCGGCGCTCGATGGCGACGAAATCACGACCAAGAAAGGACCGGTATTTGCCACTGCCGTCATCGCGGGTGTCATGGCGGCGAAGAGAACGCACGAGCTTATACCGTTCTGTCATCCGCTCGGTCTAGAGAACTGCAATATCACGATCGAGGCCAAAGGGCAGCAGGTGATCATCGACTGCCGTTGCAAGGTGCATCACAAGACCGGCGTCGAGATGGAGGCGCTGACAGGCGCGAGCGTGGCCGCGCTGACGGTTTATGACATGTGCAAGGCCATGTCGCACGATATCGTCATCGGCGAGACGCGTCTAATATCGAAAACCGGTGGCAAGCGAGACTTCGTTCGTGGCGACTGATCCGGTCTTTGGGCTCGTGCTGGCAGGAGGCGAGAGCCGACGGATGGGGCGCGACAAAGCGTTGCTCGTGCGTAACGGGCGCAGCCAACTGGACTACGTGGCCACGCTGCTCGAAGCCGTGACAAATCGGGTCTTCGTATCTACGCGACAGGAACAAAAAAACGACGCCGAGCGTAGCCGCTTTGACCAGATCGTTGATCGATACGATGGCATCGGTCCGGTCGCCGGCATTCTGTCGGCAATGGACGCGTACCCGGAGGCAGACTGGCTCGTCGTTGCCTGCGACCTGCCGAATATCGATCAGCCGACATTAGAGTACCTGCTGGAGCATCGTTCGGCGCAGCAACCGTTTACGGCGTTCAGGAGCAGTTACGACAATCTGCCCGAGCCGCTGTGCGCGCTGTATCGGTCCGGCAGTGATGCAATCGTTAGGCAGTTCGTCGACGACGGTATCGTGTGCCCGCGAAAGATCCTGCTCCGATCGGATACCTGTTTGCTCGTGCAACCGAACCCTGCGGCGCTCGACAACATCAATACGCCGGATGATCTCGCCGCCAGTGTTCTCGAGGCCGCATCGTGAAGACGATCACAGTGCGTTATTTCGCGATGTTTCGTGAACATGCCGGGCTAGATGAGGAGACGCTGACCATCGAGGCGAACACGGCAGCAGATGTGTTTAGCGCAACCCGTGAGCGCCATGGTTCCGCGGAGCCGAGCGGTCATTGCAAAGTGGCGATCAACGACGTCATGGCGGACTGGGGCTCGCCGGTCAGCGACGGCGACACGGTGCTCTTGTTTCCGCCGGTCGCAGGCGGCTGACATGATCCTACTCACGGTCGACCCGATCAGCCCTGACGATCTGCGCAAGCAGCTCTTCGATCCTGCTGCCGGAGCCTACTGCGGTTTTGAAGGCTGGATACGTAACCAGAACGACGGGCAAGCCGTGCTCAGGCTCGAATACGAGGCATACGAACCGCTGGCGTTGACCGAGGGCGAGAAAATTCTTGCGGAGGCGCAGCACAAGTACCCATTCTCGCACGCGCACTGTGTGCACCGTACCGGCTCGCTCGAAATCGGCGAATGTGCGGTCTGGGTTGGCGTATCAGCGCCACATCGTGATGAGGCGTTTCAGGCGTGCCGTTACATTATCGACCAGCTCAAGGTGCGCTTGCCCATCTGGAAGAAGGAGCATTACGTGGACGGTCACTCAGGATGGGTCAACTGCGAGCGTTGCGCGAAATCCGCCTGAGATCATCCGGCGTGTCGACGTCGACCGCCGCAGGCTCAAATACGACTTCTTTCAACCGAAAACGTTCGTCTGACAGCAGATGCCGCCCGCCGGAATCGCCGCGCAGGCCTGCGAGTTCTGCAAAGCAGCTGCGCGGAAACAACACCGGCGCACCCACCGTGTCTGCATAGGCCGTGGCGACGATCTCGTCGTCCGCGCCGCTCCATGCATCGCACAGGGCCTGCACGTGCTCAGCCGAAATGAGCGCCTGATCGGCGAGTAACACGACTATGGCTTGCGCCACATGGCAGACAGAGCGCGTCGCCGATGCGATCGATGATCCCAGTCCGTCTGCGTAACGGTCATTTACGACAACGAACCCCAGGAAAGGATTGCAGGCATCGCGGACCGCCTGCCAGTCATGTCCGAGCACGAGTAGCACGTTGTTTGCGCATACGACGGTGGCGACATTCGCCACACGCTGAACAAGCGGCGCGCCGTTCAGCGTTGCCAATTGCTTCGTGGAGCCAAAACGTGTGGCAGAGCCCGCGGCAAGCACAGCCGCGAATATATTTCTCTTCTGCTCGTCTGGTGTCATGGAGCCATTCTAGCGCTGCCAGCCGAAAATATCGGCGTCGAAAACTTGCGGCAGGACAAGCATCTGTGTATCTCTACAATCATTATGCAAGTGATCAAATCTGTCGAAGATGCAAAGCGACTCGAAGGCGTCGAGATCGGCGTGTCCCAATGGGTCGTCATCGACCAGAATCGAATTGATCAGTTTGCCGAGGCAACGGCCGATTACCAGTGGATTCACGTCGATACCGCGCGGGCAGCAATAGAAATGCCGAACGGCAAAACGATTGCGCACGGTTATCTGACGCTGGCGCTGATACCGGCACTCAGCGCCAACTTCATCGAATTCGAGGGACTGGCCCGCGCCATCAATTTTGGCTGCAACAAGGTGCGCTTCTACACGCCCGTTCCAGTCGGTGCCCGAGTACGGGCCCGGGGTACTTTGTTGCACGCGCGGCGCCGCGCAGGCGCACTGTTGCTGACCTCGGAAGTCAGGATCGAAGTCGAAGAAGAACGCAAGCCTGCCTGCGTGGCCGAAATACTCGGCATGTATTTCTTCGACGAGTAGTCACTCAGCGGCTGTGTAGCCAGCCGGGCAGGAACGAGTAGGGATCAGTGTCCACCGCACGATTCCAGCTAACGTTATTTTCTTCGAGCAGTTTGGCAAGGCTGCCATCTTTGCACGCGTCAAACGTTTCCGATGCGCCGCCCAGGTGATTGCCGCCGACGAAAATTTGCGGGATGGTCTTCTGTCCCGTGCGGCTCTCGATTGCCTTGCGGATCTTGCTGCCTTTGTTGTCTTCCTGATAGGCAACCGAGTCGAGTTCGATTGCCCGGTACGGGATCTCGTACTCGGCAAACATTTTGCGCACCGACCAGCAGAATTCACACCACTCGAGTGCAAATAGGACGACCGGGTTATCGGCATCGTGCGTGACTTCATCGAGAAACTGAAGTGCCTCGCGTGGCGCCTCGACCGCCGCTGCCTGCATCTCTATCTCCTTGGTGGACGGTGGTGGTGGCGCGGAATCAAAGCGATAGTTGGGCGTCGATCGCGAGATCTCGACTTCTTCCTCGGTCATGTCCTCGGGAATGCCGTCGAACAGCGGTGTACTCAGATAGCGCTCGCCGGTATCGGGCAACATGCACAGGATATTCGCGCCGGGTTCGGCTTTCCCGGCAATAGCGAGCGTGCCAGCGAGCGTCGCGCCGCCCGAAATGCCGACAAAAATACCTTCGTCACGGGCGAGCGACTTCGACAGGCGCAGTGCATCATCGCCGTTGATCGGGATGATCTCATCGATCAGCTTCGCATCGATAACATCTTCGGTAAGCTTCGGGATGAAGTCCGGGCTCCAGCCCTGCATCACGTGCGGTCGGAACATTGGATGGCTTTCAGTAATTGAGCCGTCGTCTTCGCGCGCCTGCGGAATGCCGCTGCCGAGGAGCGGCGAGTTATCGGGCTCGCAGACGATGATTTTTGTTTGCGGACTTTTCTGCTTCAGGACCCGTGACACACCTTTCAGCGTGCCGCCCGTGCCGAAGCCGGTTACCCAATAGTCGAGTTTCTCGTCTTCGAAAGCGCTGAGAATCTCGGGCGCTGTCGTGCGCGAGTGTGCGTCGGCATTGGCCTCGTTTTCGAACTGGCGTACGAGAAACCAGCCGTGCTTCTCGGCAAGCTCAACAGCTTTGGCCAGCATGCCGCTGCCTTTGAGAGCGGCCGGCGTCAGTACGACCTTTGCGCCGAGAAAACGCATCATCCTGCGGCGTTCGACGCTGAAGCTCTCTGCCATCGTAACGACCAGCGGGTAGCCTTTTTGCGCACAGACCATGGCCAGGCCGATGCCCGTATTGCCGCTCGTTGCTTCGATAACCGTTTGGCCGGGCTGCAACGCGCCGCTTCTTTCTGCGTCTTCGATCACGCCGAGCGCAAGCCGGTCTTTTACAGAGCCCATCGGATTGAACGACTCGATCTTGACGAAAACGTTGACGTTGTCGGGTCCGATCTTGTTCAGCTTGACAATCGGCGTATTGCCAACGGTTTCGAGGATATTTGCGAATATGCCTGGCATAGAAAGCCCTGTTATTGGCTGAACTGGTCTAGACTGATCATTATGCATTATCTCGTTTTGGCCGTTGGCATCCTAATCGCAGTGGCGGGCCTGTTCGGGGCCTTCTCACCGGCCCAGTTCAGGCGTTCGCTCGGCAGCTGGTCCGGCCAGTCGCGTTTCTGGTTTGCAGTGCTCATTCGGCTGGTCATGGGCGCAGTGCTGCTACTGGTGGCTGACGAACTGCGCTTCTCTTTTGCGATGAAAATCCTCGGTGGCATCAGCGTTGCCGCTGGCATCGGAGTACTCTTGATGGGCCAGAGGCGGCTCGATAGTCTCGTCAACTGGTGGCTGTCACGCCCCGACAGTCTCATGCGCGTATCGACCGCACTGGCGGCGGCATTCGGCGTGTTTTTAATTTACGTATCGATCTGATCCGTCATCGCACTTCGGTTGTCGTCCGCCGCTTGCGGTTGACGATCAGGCCCAATTCCGAAGTGACAATTGTTGTGCTACGAAAAAAGGGCGGCAGGCGACGCCTGCCGCCCCTGATGGTCTGCGACTATCAGTCGAAGTTCTTGCGGAACGTAACGCCGAACGTCGACGGCTCGGACGGGTACGCGTTCATCCGTCCGACCTGAACCGGGGCATCGAAGCTGCCGACGAAATAGCGTTCATCACTGATGTTGCGGCCCCATATCGTCAGGCTGCCGTTGAGATTCTCGAAATTGAAGCCGATGCGCGCATTCAAAATTTCAAAATCCGGCTGCAGCGTGAACGGATCCAGATCGCCATCGGTGAACTGCTCCGAAAAGCTCGAATACTCGACGCGAAAATACATCGACGAATTGTTCGACAGGTTGAAGTCCTGCTGCACAGCAAGGAACCACCTGTCTTCGGGATTGTAAGCAACCGGGTTGCCGGACTTGTCGCAAATCTCGAGGTCCAGCGACGAATTGAAGCCTGCTGGCAGGCCCGGATCGTCTATCCCCGTGTGGAATGTGTAGGTGTCCCAACACGTTCCCGCCAGGAACGATTTGTAGTCCGCTTCGTTGTGCGTGTAGATCAGCTGGACTTCCGTGCCGTCGAACGGGCGCCACAGGAACTCAGTTTCAAAACCCGAATTGTCGATCTCGCCCGCATTCTGCAGATTGAAACCGGTGCCCGTGAAGCTCTGCGCCT
>JAOTUB010000161.1 GCA_029864095.1 Gammaproteobacteria bacterium
TCAGCAGGATCAGGTGACGGTCGGCAACGGCTACTACAAGTTTGACATCAACTTCTCGAATCTGGCGTGTCCGGATGGCCTGAACTATCTCGTCGGAGTTGTCGCGCCGGACAGCACGTACATACCTGGCGTATCTGAATTGATCCCGCCAACGTCGGATCAGACCACGCTGCCGTTCGACGTGCCGTCGTGTCCCGGTTCGGCCAACGATGCCGTGCTTGCAACAGCACAAACCTGCGAGGCGCAGCCGTCCGAGTTCGCACCGTTGCCATCGGTGCCGGCGCGCAGCGCAGCGACCGACTACCACCTGTTCCTTACGCTGAACGACACGCAGATGCCGGGATCGAGCCAGCTATTCAACAACCACATCCCGTTGGATCCGCGGCTGGGCGGTGCCGTGGCGATTACAAAGACCACGCCCTCGATAAACGTCACTCGCGGTCAGATGGTGCCGTACGTCATTACGGTGAGTAACTCTTTCGGTGTCGACCTGCAGGGCGTCAGCATCATCGATCGCTTCCCGGCCGGTTTCCGCTACGTCGAGGGTTCCGCTCGCTTCGATGATGTGGAAACGGAGCCCGTGATCGCCGGTCGCGAGCTGATCTGGTCAAACTTGTCTCTGGCGACGGACGGTCAGCATGAAATCAAGCTACTGCTTGCGGTAGGTGCGGGCGTTACAGAGGGCGAATTTGTCAATCGGGCACAGGCGGTCAGCTCCGTATCCGGTACCGCCATGTCTGAAGAAGCGGAGGCCACCGTCCGACTGGTTCCGGATCCGACGTTCGATTGCACCGACGTGACGGGCAAGGTGTTCGACGACAGCAATCGCAACGGCTACCAGGATGGCGACGAAGCCGGGCTCGCCGGCGTACGGGTGGTTACCGCCCGAGGGCTGGCCGCGAAAACAGACACGCACGGCCGTTACCACATTACCTGTGCGATCACGCCGCACGAAAGTCGGGGCAGCAACTTCGCTCTGAAGCTCGACGACCGTACCCTGCCGAGCGGATTCCGCGCCTCGACCCGGCCCGTGCAGGTCCAGCGAGCGACACGTGGTAAGGCGCTGCGCATCAATTTCGGCGCTTCGATCCACCGCGTCGTCGGTCTCGATATGGCCGATGCGGTCTTCGAGCCGGGTTCCACCGAAATGCGCGATCTGTGGCGAGGTCGGATCGATTTGCTGCTGCAGGAATTGCAGACGGGACCTGCCGTGCTGCGGCTTTCCTATGTTGCCGACGTCGAGTCCGAGACGCTCGTCGAGCAACGCCTGGATGCAATGAAAGAACAAATCATGGCCGCATGGCAAAACCTGAACTGTTGCTATGAACTCGTTATCGAGCCTGAGATTCACTGGCGACTCGGAGCACCGCCAGACAAACCGAGGAAGGTGGGTCAATGAACGTCATACACAGGATTGCTTGTCTGTCCATAATGTGCGCGCTGCCAACGTCGCTGCTGTTCGGTGCGACCAATGTCGACGAGATGCCCATCGGCGAGGCTGTCGAACGCCATCTGTCACTGGACGAACCTTTCCAGCAGTGGGTACAGGATCCCGATCGCTTCGCCGAAGAAATGGGCGACAGCATCGAAACGCGCGAAACTGTGACTGACGGGCTCGAAACCATCAAGCTAAGTAATCTCGTGCCGCCGATTCACTTCGAGTCGGGTATTGCGAATATCCCGGACACGACCGTGGAATCGCTTGGCGGAATTCTGGGTCGAATGCGTGATCGTATCAATGTGCGCCTGCATCTGATCGGTCACGCGGACAACAGACCGTTGTCCTATGAACTCGAGCAGATCTACGGAGACAATGCCGGGCTGTCGCGCGAACGCGCGGGCAAGGTCGCCGAGCACTTTCAGACCGCACTTGCGCTACCGCCCGAGGCAATTTCCTATGAATGGGCCGGCGACAACGACCCGGTTGCCAGCAATCTGACCGAGGCTGGACGTGCGCAGAACCGTCGCGTCGAAGTCGAGGTCTGGTACGACGAGGTCGTCGAGCGGCTGGCGCTGGAAGAGTTCCTGGTACCGCACGAGATCAAGCACGTGAAAGTTTGTCGCATGGAAACGGTCTGCAAACTGCGCTACGTCGAGGGACATGCACACCGCGCCCGGGTACAGAACCTTATTGCGCCGCTGCATTTCGATAGCGAGGCCATCGACGTCGATGATGAATTCATCGAGCGGGTGCGACAGGCATTCGGCAACCTGGGCGACAAACAGAACGTCGTCGTCAAGTTCGTTGGCTACAGCGACGATGTTCCGTTGAGTGGCAGGACCGAGCGCATCTACGGCGATCACGTCGGATTGTCCAAAGCACGTGCGCGGCGCGTCGCATTGGCGGTGCAGGACAACCTGAATCTTCCGACCTATGCAATCGAAAGCGATGGCCGTGGTTCCGAGAGGCCGCTAGGCTCGAACGAGACCGCCCGGGGTCGCGCCTTGAATCGTCGCGTCGAAGTCGAGTTCTGGTACGACGATCCGCTTCAGGAATTGCCCGACGAGCCGCAGCTGTGCCCTGAGGATGCTGGCGCCGTTGTTGTGACCCGGACTTACGACCCGCCATGGGGACGCATCGCGGACGTCGACTTTGCGGACGGGCAACCTGTGGTGCCGGCAGGCTACGCCGCCGATCTGGCCCGGGCGCTGGCAGACGTCGCCGACAAGACAAATCCGCGGCTGCGCTTTGTCGGCTACACACGCAACGAACGGTTGCCGCGACGGACCGCGGCTGTGTACGGAGACGACATCGGCCTGTCCGCATCGCGTGCGCGCCGGGCGATGGAAGTGGTCGTGCAGGATGCGCGACTCAGGACGGCGAAAACAGAATTCGAGGGACGCGGTTATGTGCACTCCGACGACGTCGTTAATGCTGGTTTCATTCAGGGCGAAACGTCGCACGTGGCGGCTCAGGTGGTATATGACGAGTTGGCCATTCTTGATGACTATGAGGGTGTGGACATCACTCGGGTGACGCGTGAGCTCAGCCCGGAGAACCCGCTCGGACTCAACCTCATGCGCATTACTGTCGATGGCGAACCGATCGACGATCCAAAGAGAAGTTCATCGGACATCCAGCGCTGCACAGACGTCGCGTTCGAGAAGGCCGACATTCGGTTCGGCTACGATAATCTTCGCTCCTCTCCAAGACTGAGCGTGGCCGCAAAACCTGACCGGGTTGCGTTGTCCAAGATGATTCAGTTCGGACCCGGATTATCACCCGCAGATATCTGGGTGCAGACGAAAGCAACGCCAGTGCAATTCAGGATGTATACGAATTACTCGTACTTCATCGAGCGTGCCGAAATCCGGGTTTTCGCAAACGGCCAGTCTGTCGAGTCCGAGCCACTCGACGTCGTAAGAATCGGTGTTGACGGCGTTGCCACGTGGAATCCGGTGTTCACCGAGATCAACGGTCCCGTGTTTGAGCTGGCATACGTACTACGCGCTTACGGCACGGATGGCAATTTTGATGAAACAAGAGCGCAGCCTCTTTGGGTCGTCTACGACACACTCGATGAAACGGAAGACGGCGGCGACGCGCCGGCAATAGATCCGGATCCGGAATTGTTGGCCGCATACGGCGAGAACGGTTTGAGCGTGCACAACATTGGCCTGAGCAGCGGCACGGTCAGTGTCCGTGGCAGTGGCCTATCGCCGGAACAGGACGTCTGGGTCGCGGGACGGCCGATTCCGCTTGATGACAGCGGCAGTTTCGTAACCGAAGAGATTCTGCCCGAGGGCGCACACACGGTCGAGGTGGCCGTGATCGACAAGGAAGGCAGCGGTGAGCTGTATTTGCGCGATCTCGAGTTCAAGAAAAACGACTGGTTCTACGTCGGCATGGCCGATGTCACGCTCTCCGAAAATACCGCAAGCGGGCCGATCGACTTGCTGCAGGGTGAGAACTCGGACTACGACTACGATTCAAATATCGACGGACGACTGGCATTTTTCGTCGACGGAAAATTCGGCGACCACTGGAAACTGACCGCGAGCGCCGACACCAGAGAAGGGTCTCTGGACAACATTTTCAGTAACTTCATGGACAAGTCGCCCGACTCGCTGTTCCGGCGTATGGATCCCGACCATTACTATCCGACGTTTGGCGACGACGCGACCGTTGCAGAGATGGCGCCGAGCATGGGCAAGTTTTACGTGCGTCTCGGCCAGAATGATGATTACGGGCAGTGGGGCAATTTCAAGGTTGCCTACATGAACAATGAGCTGGCACAGGTCGACCGCGGCCTGTACGGCGCCAACGTGCATTACCAGTCCGAAACGACGACCGAATTCGGCGAGCGGCGCCTGGCCGTCGACGCCTTCGCGGCTGAGCCGGGCACGATCGCGAGCCGCGAAGAATTCCGCGGCACGGGCGGGTCGCTGTATTTCCTGCAGCGCCAGGACATTCTCGCTGGCTCCGAACGCGTGCGCATCGAATTGCGGGACAAAGTCTCGGGGATTGTCACCGGTGTGCTCAACCTGACGCCAGCATTGGACTACGACATCGATTATCTGCAGGGGCGGATCCTGCTTGCCGAGCCGCTCGCGTCGACCGCCGCAGACAACCTGCTGGTACGCAGCGGCGCAGTCTCCGGGGATGAGGCGCACCTTGTAGTGCGATACGAGTACACCCCCGGTTTTGACGATATCGATGCGCTGTCGACAGGTGGCCAGGCTCATTACTGGTTTGGCAATCATGTAAAACTCGGTCTAACCGCGAACGTGAATGAACAGGATGACACCGACAGCAGCTTGCAGGCTGCCGACGTGACGTTTCGGTGGACGGCCGGATCCTGGCTGAAGCTGCAGCAAGCCAGGAGCGAAGGTTTGGTTGCCTTGCCACAGCTCTCCAACGACGGCGGCTTCGAGTTCAACGGCTATGATCCGGCATCGTTCGTCAACGCCGAGGCGGAAGCGGACCGCGCCGATATCAGTATCAGCTTCGACGACTTCGTCAGCTTCAGCGACGGCGCCCTGACGATGTATGTGCAGGAAGCCGAGGCCGGTTACTCGGCGCCCGGCATGACGGCGCTTGGGGACACCAAATCCTATGGAGGCACGTTCAGCTTGCCAGTCGGAGAGCGCTTTTCGCTCGGCGCCAAAGTCGACCACCGAATTCAGGAGCAGGGTATCGAAGCCCGGGCCCAGGAGATTAACGTCGGCTACAAATTTACCGAACGCTGGGATCTTAGCGCTGGCTACCGCAAGGACGAACGCAACGATGACGCAATTATCGTGCCGCTTACGCAGGAACAGGGTGAGCGGGTCGACGCAGTCTTGCAGCTGGGTTACGACTCCAAGTCCACATGGGATGCCTACGTCTTTACACAGGACACCCTTTCGACAACGGGTGATCGCCGCGAGAACGGTCGCTTCGGAGTCGGCGGGTCGTATCGGTTCAGCGAAAAGTTCAGCGTTGAGACCGAGTTATCGGACGGCGATCTCGGTGCCGGCGGCCGGTTGGGGACGAACTATGCCCACTCCGATCATACGAGCATGTACCTCAATTACGCACTCGAGAATGAGCGTACCGATAATGGTTTGCCGAGTGGGCGAGGCAGTGAAGGCAATCTCGTCGCCGGTATTAAGTCACGAATTGCGGACAGCACGAGCGTATTTCTGGAAGAGCGATACCAGCATAATGAGACGATGACCGGACTGACGCACGGCACCGGGATCAGCTTCGCGCCGACGCAGAAGTGGAGTCTGGGCATCACGACCGACATTGGCACTTTGCAGGATTTACAGACCGGCGCCGAGACAGAACGACTGGCCGGTGGTGTGCAGCTCGGTTTTGCGACTGATGATCTGCAGATATCGAGCGGTATCGAGTATCGTAATGACGACGCGCAGCAGCTGGACCTGAGCATTACGGAAAGAAAAACATGGTTGTTTCGCAACAGCATCAAATATCAGATCAGCCCAGCGGCACGCTTGCTCGGGAAACTGAATCACTCCGAGAGTGAGAGTTCGCTTGGGACATTTTACGATGGCGGATTTACCGAGGCCGTTCTCGGTTACGCTTATCGACCGGTCCGCCACGACCGTCTCAATGCGCTCGTCAAATACACATACTTCTACAACGTCCCGACGACCGATCAGCTTACCTTGCAGAACATTGCTGCGGAATTCATACAGAAGAGCCACATAGCGGCGGCTGACGTTACCTACGACATAACGCCGAATCTCTCGATCGGCGGCAAATACGCCTACCGCCTGGGCCAGATCAGCCTTGATCGCGACAACCCCGAATTTTTCGACAACAATGCGAGTCTGTACGTAATCCGCGGCGACTATCGGTTCCGGGAAAACTGGGAACTGCTGGTGGAAGGTCGGCTGCTCGATATGTCGGATCTGAACGAGCAGCGCAGCGGTGCGTTGGCCGCGATCTCACGTTACCTCGGCGATCATCTGAAAATCGGCCTGGGCTACAACTTTACCGACTTCTCCGACGACCTGACAGATCTCAGTTTCGATCACCAGGGTGTCTTCCTAAATGTGACTGGAACGATGTAGACGCTGAGGTCGTTGAGGAACCGGCGAAGCGAGTCCATTCCGCGCTTGGCCATCATTTTATTGATTAGATTCGCAACGAATGTATCGTTCTTAATGTGCTGAGAATCAGGGACGGCACCGTGGGTATCAGGTCTCGTGCGAATATTTGGAATACTCATTGACTCTGGGGCAACGCCGGTTATACTGCGGCCAGCTTGCAAGTTCGCCTGATATTTATGCACACCATTTCGATGTCCCTTCATTAATACCTCGTCCTGTTATTCATAAGTAATAGCAACACTTCCTGCAAAATGGCCTTCACGAGAAGGCTCCAATTACTCTTGAATAAATAGGAATATGACTATGTCTACTACGACTGGAACCGTTAAATGGTTCAATGATGCCAAAGGTTTTGGCTTTATCGAGCAAGAATCCGGCCCCGACGTATTTGCCCACTTCAGTGCTATCA
>JAOTUB010000162.1 GCA_029864095.1 Gammaproteobacteria bacterium
AAGCGCCTCGAAAAAAAACTGCTTGAACATCGTGAAAAAATAAGCCGCTGCCTTGCAGATTTTGATCTAAAACCGCTGTATCTGATTGACAAATTCGAACCCGATGCAGTGAGTCGATACTTTTTTGAATAACGAAACCATGCTGATTACACCTGTCGATAGAATGCGCCTTTGGACCGCGCTAATTGTGTACCTGGCCCCGGTGGCAATTTGCGCCCAGGCGATATCTGACGTCCGCATCGACACACCGAGGGACTTTGGTTACACAATTGGGGACAAGATCAGGCATGAAATGCATCTAACCCTCAGGGAGCCACATCGACTTGACAACGGCACTCTACCGGAAACGGGCCGACTGGATCGGTGGCTTGAAATCTCGGACGCAGAAGCTACTGTTGTGTATCGAGAACAGATTGCTTCTTATCGCGTCGTTGTCGACTATCAGATTTTCAATGCCCCGCAGCAGCAGACGTCGGTAACGATACCGCAACGTGAGTTTCTGACTACGGACGGTGCTTATCCGGTTCCCGTATTTATTCCAGAGTGGACATTTAGCATAGGGCCGATCACAGATTCGGACGCACGCCAAAACCTGAGCCTACGGCCGGATCGCCAACCGCTACCCATCCCGGTCATCGGCCGGAGCATCCGCTTGATGATTTCTGCTCTCCTTCTCGCTGGATTGCTGATCTATCTGGCGTACCGGCGTTTTCTGTTGCCGCGGCTAAATCGCGGTCGGTATCCGTTTTCCGGCGCGCTTGTTGAAATACGCAGGTTGCAGCGATTGGATGCCAAGCCTGAATATTACCGGCAAGGCCTGCAGGCATTTCACGCGGCCTTGAATGCGACCGCGGGTGAGGTTGTCTTCGCTGGAAACCTGAATGAGTTCCTTTCGGCCAACTCGAAGTACGGCGCACTGAAAGCGGAATTATCGGCGATTTTTGCCCAGTCACAAGACGTGTTCTTTAACAATTCTGAGGCAGCACAATCTCATTCGTCGTTGCAGGAATTGGTTGATATCTGTCGGCACTGCCGCGTAATTGAGAGATCCGTCGCTTGAATATCGCCGTCTTATATCCGTGGGTTCTGTTCTTACTGATGTTTTGCGCAGTGCCGTTGTTTACCCGTGATGCTGCTGTGGTGCGTTATTCGACGCTTAGCCTGATCCCGGACGACAGAATCTCTACGCTTATCGCTATAAGTTTACGGTTGCTCCGATGCGCATCGCTGGCCCTTGTGGCGATCGGACTGAGCGGGCCCTACCTGCCTGAGAAAGAAATAGAACGAATCGGCGAGGGCGCACAGATCGTGCTTCTTCTGGATCGAAGTAGCAGCATGGATCAGCCGTTTGGCGGCCAGCCATTTAGCAATCCTTTGATTACTCGGGATGCAGAAGCGAAGGGCGCCGTTGCGCGACGACTACTGTCTGAATTCGTTGCAGACAGGCGAAATGACAAATACGCGATGCTGGTATTCAGTACAGAGCCGATACAGGTTCTCCCGTTGACGGACAAGACCGATATCATCCAGGCCGCAATTGATGCGGGAAACATCGGGCGCGGGCTCTCCGAAACCGATGTCGGTGCGGGAATTATTGATGCCGTCAGGGTATTTGAGGGCCAGCCGTATACCGGTTCGAGACTCGTTTTACTCGTTTCAGACGGTGGCGCCAGACTGGATCAGGTGACCCGCGTACATATTGCGGATATGTTGCAGCGTTATCGCGTCGCACTTTACTGGGTGTACATCCGGTCGAGATACAGTCCGGGCATAAGTACGGCAACCACTGGCGATCAATATGACGACACGGCGCCTGCGCGCGTGCTACATGAATATTTTGAGACGCTTGAAACACCGTACCGCGTATTCGATGCTGAGGACCCGCGCGCCCTTGCCGCGGCCATTGCCGAGGTCAATCAATTGCAGAGTCTGCCAATTCGTTACGTCGACATAACTCCCAGGAAAAAGATCGCGAATTGGTGTTACGCCGCTGGGATGGCCCTGATCGCGATGCTGTTGATTGTCGAGCGAATGGAGATCAGGCGATGGTGACGCAGCGCCTTAAGATACCCACGGTCGCAATTCTCACCGTGTTGATTCTTGCTATCTGTTACGACGGCATTCGACTGGCGCACGACAGACGATTCAATAATGCCTTGGCTGCCGGTGACGTCGCATGGATCAGTTATTCAGACGATCCTCACATACAGTTTGCGATAGCTTACGATCTTCAGCAGCAACGAGAGTTCAAGGCAGCGGTGAACGCTTATGGCGCTGTTAATGCGCTTTCGGGCAGTCAGTTGCAGATGCGTATTAAGTACAACCTGGCTAATTTGTACTTCCGCGAGGCGACACGATTGCGCGAAGCCGGGGCCTATGACCTGGCAATGCCATTGATCGAACTGGCAAAACAAAACTACAAGGAAATACTGCGCATCGACAACGGCCACTGGGACGCCAAATTCAATCTGGAGGTAGCCCTCTTTGTGGCGCCTGAAACGGATCCTGCAGACGCCCTGGAGGAACGTAATCCAGAGCGCAGTCCTCGCGCACTAACAACGATCAACTCGCGCGAGCCATTGCCGTGAATATTTCTCGCAACGCTGATGGGCCGTTGTTTCGCACCGCATGGCTGTGGCTAATCCTGGCATTTCTTCTTCTAGGTGTCGCTATCAATTATTCGTCGTTTCGCATACCGATATACACCTACCGGTATTTGTTTGTACTGGACATCACGCAGAGCATGAATGTCAACGATTTGAAGCTGGGCGACGTCGCAATGACACGCCATCAGTTCGCGAAGTCCGCCATAGAGACCGCGTTAAGAAACCTGCCCTGTGGATCCGAGGCCGGTCTCGCGATCTTTACGGCGCATCGCACGTTCTTGATGTTCACGCCCGTTGAAATATGTGAGCACTATCGCGCCTTGTCTGAAATGTTGGAGAAAGTTGATTGGCGAATGGCCTGGGAGGCCCGTAGTGAAGTCGCCAAGGGACTCTATTCAGCACTCGATGCCGCACGGCAAATCGAAGGCGATACCCGCCTGGTTTTCCTGACTGACGGACACGAGGCGCCACCACTCAACAGAGACATACGGCCCCCATTTAGGGCGGAACCGGGTTCTGTCACAGGTTTTATTGCCGGCATCGGTGGAACCGTGCCGAACAGGATTCCGCATATGGATAACAACGGCAACGTTGTCGGATACTGGAGTCATGAGGAAGTGATGCAGGTTGACATTCACAGTCTTGGACGCGCTGCAACGGTGCCAGGTGAAGGAATGGATGGCATCAATATGGCGAATGTTGCCCGCCGAATCATGCTCGGCCAGGAACATTTATCGTCGCTCCAAGAGAATCACCTGCAGGAACTCGCTGAGCAAACGGGACTGGACTATGTCCGCGTCGAGTCGCCCTTAGATTTCTTGGAAACTCTGCGTAAAGAGAAGTACGCAAGGCGCACGCCGGTAATGTCGGATATGGGCTGGATTCCGGCGATGCTTGCGTTTGTCTGTCTGAGCTATTGTTTAGTTGTAATACCGAGGCGCAATAGCCCTGCATCGGCAAACAGGCGGCCGTTGCGATTAGAACCTATCCCATAAATCCCTATGATTTACGTTCTAGTTCTGGACAATGCCTTGCCGTTCGGAAGGGGCGACCTGCAAGGTTTGACTAAATTGGAGATCCTTCGTATCCGTGACTTCTGCGGTGAGTAGCCCCTTACTTTCCGGCACAAAGAAAAACCTGAAGCTGGGGTTTTCGCTGATGCCGATCCCGGTCTCGGCAGAAAAAACTTCCTCCCCTTCAAAGCTCACTTTTAAGTGGCGAACGAAATGGGCTGGCGCATACATACGTGTGACCTGATCCATTTGCATTCCACTTAGATTCGGGTGACTGATCATCAGCTGTGCCGGCGTCGGTTGGGCCATTTGCGCAGCGCTAGTCATTTTCAGTTTGACTTTCCCAAGCCGTGCCATTGCTGCATCAAGATCGGAACCAGCAGGCGCCGAGCAGCCGCCGGTCGCTTTGATGAAGCGCCGGCTCATATGTAACTTACCATCGCTCGTTTCTGCGATTGCACGTATCGGCGTGTAGGCGTTGATCCTGACTCGAAAGGCCAAATCGGCTCGGCCGCTTTTAGGTGTAAAGCGAAATGTGCCGGCTAATGGTCCCGGATTCTTGTCGATGAAAAAATAAATGGTCTTTATATAACGCTGGTCCGTTTGTGGAATCTGTGCCGTGATCGATATAGGGACGATGGCCGCGTTTTCCGCACGCTGTGGTGCATCCAGCACAATCAAATCATCCGATTCGGTTATAAGCCGGTCTCCGAAATAAGCTTGTCGCAAACCGCCGGTCCAAATCATGTCCTCCTCAACCGTGGTTGCGTCCCCCACGCCTGGAGCAAGCATTAGCAGGAGGGTTGCCAGCCGGAGCGGCACCCCGAACGTGTTCGATTGCAAATCAGTCGTCATTCGTCCAATCCTCCCATTCCAGTTCCTGGAATGCGGCGCCGACATTGCGCTGGTGGTAGCGGTCGACCAGGAGCCATTCCGCCCTTTGAGACAGGTCGATGTTAGCTTGCGCCGAGGCCAGATCGCCACCGCTCGACGTCCAGGACCGGACTTTGTCGCGCAGCTCGGTTAAATATTCAAGCGTGGGTGCGGCCGCTGCCGGCCAGGGCGCACGTGGCGGACCGTGGCCGGGCACAATATAATCTATTGATTCACCTGATAATTCCTCGAGTGCGTCGATCCAGCCATTGATGCTGCCGTCAATGACCGGCAAATGCTCCAGGAATACCAGGTCGCCGACAAACGCCGTGTTGCTCGTGCTATCCAATACGCTTAGGTCGTGGTCTGTATGCGCACTGTTATGAGCGCGCACGGTCAGAATTCGTCCACCAATATCCAATTCGACCGTCCCGGTGACTGTGCGTTCCGGAAAAACGATGTGCGACGCATCAAGCTCATGACCCCCGTGCGCAGACGCTCGCTCAAGGTAAAGATCGCCACGCAATGCCAGAGCCCGCGGGAGTTTCGCGTGGCCGACGAACTCGACTCCTGGTTTTGCGAATGCTGCGTTTCCCAGCATATGGTCCGGATGCACATGCGTATTGATCACGTAACAGACGGGTCGATCGGTGACCCCCCGGATCGCGCAACTCAGTGCTCGCCCTTCGGCCGCACTGCTGCCAGTATCGATGACCGCAACACAGCGATCGCCAACGATAACACTGAGGTTGGCGATGTCATCGCCTTCGAATACCACTGCAGCGTGCCCGGGCCGAACGTATATGCCCGCAGCGACTTGCACGATCTCGGTCGATGGCGAGCAGGACCCGTGCTCTGGCGAGGTGGCGGCGCAAGACAGTGCCAAAAAAACACCACTCAGCGGCAAAATCACCGGTTTTCGGGCCCTGAATTTTCCTTGGTAGCTGAGCATGAACCTGTGCTAAGTTAATACAAATTCGAAGAATTCTGTCGTAACCGAACGATGGTGATTGTCGCTGGGTCGTCGAATCGCCGAGCGCAGCATCGACCAAGTCGCTCAGAGGCAGTGTAGACTGAGTCTAAAGTTGGTAGTGTGTCCAGACTGCGTGCGCTGCCTCGAGTTGGGCGGCATGAGCGATCGCGTGCCGAGGGGAAATATTCTACAAGCTCGCGGCGTTGATGCGCAAAACAAATCTCACCTGTTACCGGCATACAATGGGATGATGATTTGCTTGATGAAAATAATAGGGCGAGAGAGCACACGTGAAGCGAGCTAGCAGGTACCCGATATCTCCAAGTTTGGTAGTCATCCCGGCCATGTTGTTTGCCTGTGGCGGCCTTGCTGTCGCTGCTTCGCCGGATCAAGACGTTGACGAAATCGTCGTCCGCGCGACCCGCATGGACAAACACATCAACGAGATTCCGGCAGCGATCAGTGTAATCACCAAGGACGATATTCAACGGGGCCGTCAGCAACTCGCCCTGGACGAATCGCTTGCGGCTATTCCCGGTGTATTCATACAAAGCCCATACAACTTCTCGCGTGACCTGCGTATTGATATCCGTGGTTTTGGCGCCCGCTCGCCTTTTGGCATTCGGGGCGTAAAGATAATAGTGGACGGGATACCGGAATCACTGCCTGACGGATCGGGTCAGTCCGACGCTATCGACCTCGGCTCGGCACAGCAAATCGAAGTCATTCGCGGGCCATCATCGTCACTGTACGGCAACGCATCGGGCGGCGTTATCAACATTACCTCGGAACGCGGCCCGGCCGATCCCTTCGTCGAAACGCGCTTGACCGTCGGGGAGTATGACTTCAATCAGGTTCAATTAAAGGCCGGCGGTGACACCGGCCGCGTGAACTACCTGCTTAACCTTTCGAAGATGGAATTTGACGGCTACCGTGCGCATAGCGAGGCAGAGAATACTTTACTCAATGCAAGATTGACGTATACCTTTGACGACGAATCAGAACTGGGTATGGTCCTTAACGCGACGGATCAGCCTGTTGCTAAGGATCCGGGCGGCATCAATCTGGCGCAAGCACAGGCCGACCCCACTTCAGCACGTCAGCAGGATGTGGACTTCGACTCGGGGGAGGTGCTGGAGCAGCAGCGTTTCGGGCTGACTTACAGAAAATCGTTCGGCGAACGCCATGAGTTGCGGCTGCGAAATCATTACGTGTGGCGGGATTTTGCCAATAGGCTGCCGTTTTCCGCTGGTGGTTCCACGCAGTTTGAGCGTTTCTATGTCGGTGGTGGCGCGAGTTATGCGTACAACGGTGAATTATTGGGCCGGCCAACCAGCCTGATCGCCGGCCTGGATGTCGATCGTCAGGACGATGATCGGCAGCGCTACGATAACAACATGGGCGTTTTGGGGCCGCTGATTGCAGACCAGATTGAGCTCGTGACCAATATCGGCTTGTTTCTGCAGAATGAGATTTCGCTGA
>JAOTUB010000163.1 GCA_029864095.1 Gammaproteobacteria bacterium
CAGACCATCGCGGAAGCGATGACGGAGGCAGGTCACGAAGTACACGTCGTGACCTTGCGCCCGCCTGAAAGGCTGAAACTAGCCGCCAACAGAAATGACAGCCGTGTGACCGTGCATAGCGTGCCGCTGGCCAATGCGTACTGGCCGTACGAGCCCGGCGCGCCCACCCGACGAGCTGCTCACAAGCTGCTCTGGCACGGCATTGATACGGCCAACGCTGTGATGGCACGACGTGTCGAGAAAATCGTCAGGTGCGTGCGACCGGACGTCGTGCTCACACATAATCTGCAGGGCTTCTCGACAGCCGTGATGCCTGCCGTCAAGCGGGCCGGCGTGCCGCTCATGCATGTGCTGCACGACTACGCGCTGCTGTGCGCCCAGACCGCAATGTGGCGGGACGGACAGGGCTGTGGTTTTCGCAGCGACCGGTGCACCGGTTGTCGCCTATTGACGGCTCCGCGCCGCACACACGTGTCGTCGGTGGATGCCGTCATCTCAGTCAGTCGTTCGCTGCTCGAAACCCATCGCTTTCACGGCCTGTTCGAGGACATTCCGGCCGCCGTTATCTACAACGCGCTGCAACCCGCGTTCCGCATCCAGAGTCACGTTCGCGGACGCGATGACGATCACATCTTCACATTCGGTTACCTGGGGCGTGTCGAGCGTTCGAAGGGAATCGAGACTTTTCTGGATGCCGCGGCCAGACTCCAGGCACAGGGAAGCCGATTTCGCCTGCGTGTCGCCGGCCGCGTCGAGCCAGGCTATCTCGAAATACTGCGACGGCGCTGGCCGCTCGACAATATCGATTATGTCGGTTTTGTCGACGCCGCCGAATTCCTCGCCGGTATCGACACGCTCGTTTTTCCATCGGAGTGGCTCGAAGCCCTCGGCAATGGCGTCTTCGAGGCCTTCTCGCAGGGCGTGCCCGTCATCGGTTCCGCTGTCGGTGGCATACCGGAATCTATCGACGACGGCGTGACGGGCTTCATCTATGAATCCGGCGACGCGGTCGAGCTCTCACGCCGCATGGCCCAGCTGCTCGCCGATCCGGATCTGCGCACAATCCTGGGCACCGCGGCACTGGCCAAGGCGCAGGAGTACCTGGCACCACGACGTGCCGCCGAGTACACCGAATTCCTCGGGCGCATCCTTGCAGGGCGGCGCGAGGTCCTAGCGAGTTGAGCGGGTTCATGACGGGTGCCGCGGCCCACCGGCTGTTGATGCGCGAGCGGTTTGTCTTGTTCGCCGGGTTTGCCTTCATCGCGGTGACGGTACTCGCCGGGCCGCTGCGCATGTATCTTTCGCTTGCAGGCCTGCTGCCACTGATCTACGCGCCGAACCTGCTGTTGCTGCTCGCAATGGTCTGGCAGATCGTCGCGGACGTGCAGGACCGGGGGTTCACAGCGACAAAGCTGATCGCGTTCGTCATTCCCTGTTACGCCCTGGGTGTGGCACTGCAGTTCGTTGCCCCTGTCCAGGCCGCGATGGGATTCTATGTGTTGTTGCCGTTCGTTTATGGCATCGCCTGCGGCCGCGTGCTGCTCGAACACTGGTGTGTCGTCGGCCGTATCTTCCCGCTTTTCTGGCTGCTGGTCGTTGCGGGCGTGCTCGCCAACCTGGCAGTCGATTACCCCTGGGAGGGCTTCGGCTACCGTCTTGGGAGCCTCGAGGTCGAGGGCTCGAGGCAGTGGTACGCCGCCGGGGGCGGCAAACGGCTTGCCGGCTTCGCGCGCGCCTCGTTCGACGCCGCCGTGCAAATTCAGGTCGCCGGTATCCTGCTGGCGCTGCAGACGCGCAGCACGATGCTGCGCCTGCTCGTCTGGTTGCTCACGATCGCTGCCATCCTGCCGACGAACAGCAAGGGAGTGCTGCTTGCCGTCGCCGTTGTTACGCCTGTTCTTCTGCTGCGACGCGTCCTGCCGGAACGGCCGCTGCGCGCGTTGCCAGCGCTCTTCGGTACCATCGGCGTCGCGCTGCCCGTCGCAACCCTCCTGTTCGTTTTCGATTCGCCGCTTCGCGATCCGACGCTTGCGAACGCGACCCACTCTTTTTACGACCGACTGAACTACATGTGGCCCGAAGCTTGGGCACTGCTCGGCGAACACGGAAATTGGCTGCTCGGTCGCGGCGTCGGCGGCATCGGTACCGCGCAGACGTACTTCGAACCGGCGTTGTTCAATGCCGGCGACAACCTGTTCATGTACTGGTTCGTCGTTTTCGGCTGGGTCGCGCTGCCCGGATTCGTGCTGTTGCTTTCGAGAAGTCTGCGCGTACGGCCGCACCAGACGGTGGCCAACATGCAATTCTATTGTCTGCTGCTCGCCACGCTCGTTTACGGAGTGATGACGAACATCGTCGAGAATGCCGTATCAGCGCTCATTTGCGGCCTGCTGGTTCGCTGGCTGAGCGCCCAGCCGCGAACCACATCCCAATTCCTGCCGTCGCGCACGGCGGCTGTTGCCGTCCGGGCCGTTTCGAGCTGAGGGGATCACGATGTCCGCTGGTATCGACAGAAACTCGACAACCGTTTGGGTCAATGCACGTTTTCTCGACCGGCCGGTCACGGGCGTGGAGCGCGTGGCGAGAGAGCTGCTGGGCGTTCTCGCGGAGCGGTATCTCGACGGGCGCGGCTGCTGGTACTCGGGCGGTCGACGATTCTGCCTGCGCCTGATCGCGCCGGGCGGCTGCGACGCAGCATCGCCCTGGCGCAATCTTCGCCTTGTCAGGGCCGGCGTCTTCCGTGGTCACGCGTGGGAACAGCTCGACCTTCCGCGGCTGACACGCGGCGAGTGCCTCGTAAGCCTCTGCAATACCGGACCGATGTTGAAACGTTTGCACATCCTGTTCCTGCACGATGCGCAGCCCTTCGTAATACCAAAGAATTTTTCACTGGCATTTCGATGCTGGTATCGAACCCTGTTTCGCGTTGCCGGCCGATTGTCGCGACATATTCTCGTGAATTCGCGCTTCACGCGTCGGGAGCTGTGCGACCATGTAGGCATCCCCGGTCACAAAATGGTGTTGTGCTATCCCGGCAGTGACCACGTGCGGCATGACGAAGGCGATGCGTATCCGCTCTCGCATCTGGAACTGCCGGAGCAGCCTTTCCTGCTTGCTGTCGCAAGCGCCAACCCAAACAAGAACTTCGCGCTTGTCGTCAGGGCGCTTGGAACACTTGGCGGCAAGGCCCCGCCCTGCGTTATCGTGGGCCGCACGGACCAGCGACATTTCGGCGAGGTTTCGCTCGATACCGAGCGCGTCACCCACCTCGGTTACGTGAGCGACGCCGAGCTGCTCGCACTTTACCGGCGTGCCTTTTGCCTGGTGTTTCCGTCGTTCTACGAAGGATTCGGACTGCCGCCACTTGAAGCCATGGCGGCCGGCTGTCCGGTAATCGCCTCGCGCACGAGTGCCATGCCGGAAATATCGGGAACGGCCGCGGAATACTGTGACCCAGGCGATTACCGGACGCTGGCGCGGGCCATTCTCAGCGTGGCCGAATCCCCCGCGCGCCGCCGGGAGATGATCCAGCGCGGCATCCGGCGCGCGAGGAACTTCTCCTGGGATGACAGCGGCCGGCTACTACTCGAACTCATTGCCGATACGGCGTGAACCGAATCGAGCGTCGCCAGCTACCTAAAAAACACAGCCGCCCGAGCGTCAATAGAAGTGTAGGGTCTCGCGACCCCTGTGACACATCAGCTCGAGTTTTTTTGATGAGTCGGTCAACGGGGTCGGACCCTGCATGAAAAGATTGGCGCGCCCGACAGGATGGGCCGATCGCTTCGCGATACGGCCTGTCGCATGATTGCATCGTGCTCGGATCGAACCTGTGACCCCTGCCTTCGGAGTACGCCATTTCGTTTGTAAGTAACTGACAATATTAATACTAACTGGCGGTACGTCCATTGCAATTGCAGGATTCTGCACAACCGTGCACAACTCAGTCACACAATTTTCACACAGTCAGTCGCATCGCTCACAAAGCGCAATTGAACAAAAGGCTAGTGAATGAGGCAGTCGTAAGGAATATTCAGGCCTTTGTGCAGCTTTTTTATCATTACAAGCGTTAAGTTTCGCTTCCTACTTAACACTTCAGACACGCGCCCACTCGCTCCAATGTAAGGCTCCAGATCTTTCCGAGATAAACTGTTTTGCTCCATCAAAAACTTGATTGCCTCAATTGGATCCGATGCCGGAATTGCATAATTCTCATCTTCGTACTTCTCAACGAGAAGCATCAGGACATCCAATTCATCGCCCTTCGGGGTACCAGGTTTTGCGCCCCACAAGTCATCAATGCGTTTCAAAGCACGATTCAATTCGCGTTCATTTTTAATAGGTTTCAATTTCATCACTAAATATTCTCGATGTCGTCAATCTGATCATATTCCTCATGCGTTCCCACAAACCGGATCAGCATGCCATAACGGCTGTAGTCCATTAGAACTACAATTCTGTACTTGTTGCCGCAGACATTAAAAACAACACGATTGTTCTTCAGTATGCTCGCATTGCCGAGATCGGCTTTCAGCTTGTGCGGTGTACTCCATTTGGCCGATGCACAAAAGTTGTACCACTCGGTCATCTGCTTTTTTGCATCCCTGTACTTCGGGCTGCTTTCCCAGAACCTACGCAGTCTGGATTTCGCGATAACCCTCATCGCCACACAATATCATTCTCCCACTATGGGAGCAAGTGCAATTCTCCCATTCCGGGAGGTTGAGCATGGGACACCAGCAGGACACTGGCGCCGAGGCGTTCCGCGGAATCACTCACGCGACAACTAGCCTGACACAGGGGGCCGGAATGCACCTACACAAATCTCCCACACAAGAAAATTCAGCCAACGCGGTGAAGGGGGCCGCTCGTAACTGTCTGAATAAAAAAGGGGAAAATGGCGCGCCCGACAGGATTGACCGGCAGCTGCGCTGCCTCGCCTTCGGCGTCTGTCGGCGTGCAAGCTCGCCTCGGATCGAACTTGTTACCCCTGCCTTCGGAGGGTAGCCAAGATAACGGGCATTAATCGAGGTCAGTCGACAAGGACGCTCAATTCGTCGTGGTTCACAGGCTTCGACTCTAGCGAATAGCCGAATCCCCTTTCCGTACATCGAGCCTCGTCAACGAGATAAAATTCCCTATCCTTCGCTCGGCCTTTTAGGGTCGGCCGGCCCGCCGACAGCAAACAACAAGACAATTCACGACAAGTAAAAGAAGACAAACATGACTAACTCTGCATTACCGGATCAGGCGCGCATCGTAATCATCGGCGGCGGCGTCATTGGATGCTCCGTTGCATACAACCTGGCGGATATGGGCTGTAAGGACGTAGTACTACTGGAACGTGATCAGCTGACCTCGGGCGCGACTTGGCACGCCGCCGGCCTCATGACCAGTTACGGTTCCGGATCGGAGACGGCGATCGCCATTCGGCGATTGTCCAAGGAGATTTACGGCCGGCTCGAAGCGGAAACCGGGCAATCGACCGGGTTCATACCCGTCGGCTTTATCGAAGCGGCAGGAGACGAGGGTCACCTCGAGCAGCACCGCCGCGTGAGCGCCTACCAACGCCGCCATGGTAACGAGGTGCATGAAATTTCCCCGCCGGAGATCAGGAAATTGTTCCCGCTGGCAGACGTGACCGGTTTGCTGGCCGGATTCTATTCGCCGGAGGACGGCCGCATTAACCCGGTCGATCTGACCATGGCGCTGGCCAAGGGCGCACGAATGAAGGGTGCGAAGACCCTGCAAAACACGCCAGTTGTTGATGTGCTGATCGAACGCGGTGCTGTTGCTGGTGTACGCACGCAACAGGGTGACATCAAGTGCGAATTCGTCGTTAACTGTGCCGGCATGTGGGCACGCCAGCTGGGCGAGAGGTCTGGCGTCAATATTCCGAATCAGGCGGCTGAACATTACTACCTCATCACCGAGCCATTTGAGGGCGCAGATAAGAACTTGCCTGTGCTTGAGGATCCCAAGTCGCACGCCTATTACCGCGAAGAGGGTGGCGGCCTGATGGTTGGCCTGTTCGAGCCAGTTTCAGCGCCGTGGCGAGTTGATGGCATTCCGCAGGACAGCTCGTTTACCGAAATCCCGTCGGACTGGGACCGCATGGCCCCATTCCTCGAAACCGCCATGAGCCGTGTGCCAATCACCTTGAAAGTCGGAATCAAGCACTTGTTCTGCGGCCCGGAGAGTTTTACGCCGGACCTGGCGCCTATTCTCGGTGAGGCACCCGAAGTGAAGAACTACTTCGTCGCCGCGGGTCTCAACTCGGTCGGCATCATTACCGGTGGCGGCATTGGCGGCGTGATCGCGCACTGGATCCTGAATGGCAAGCCGGACGTCGATATCACAGGCATGAATATCGACCGGCTGCATACCTTTCAGAACAACCCCGAATACCGCCGGCTGCGCGCATATGAATCGCTTGGCAGGGTTTACAAGTGTTCCTATCCGTCGCGTTCGATGCTGACGGCACGCAGCGCCAAGTGCTCACCGTTTCACGATCGTCTCGCTGCGGCGGGCGCTTATTTCGGCGACATCAGTGGCTGGGAATCGCCGTACTGGTACGCGCCGGAAGGACACGAGCCGAAGATCGAAAAACATTCCTGGCGCCGCGAAAACTGGTTCCCGTTGTGGGCAGAAGAGCACCGAGCCTGCCGCGAAGGCGTGATCGTCATGGACATGACGTTCATGGGCAAGTTCCTGGTGCAGGGTCGCGATGCCGGCGAGTTCCTGGATACCCTCTCGGCGAATGCCGTCAATGGCAAATCGGGCCGCATAACTTACACGCAATGGCTCAACGACGAAGGTAAGC
>JAOTUB010000164.1 GCA_029864095.1 Gammaproteobacteria bacterium
GATGGCCGCTGGTTGCCGCCTTTCGAGCTGGCGCGCTCGCTGTGCTTGTTTGCCGCAGGGGCCGCAGAAGTACCTGCATTAGATACGGTGTTTACGGATTTCGGCGATGTCGAAGGTCTGGCAACGTATGCAGCGAACGCCCGGCGAGACGGGTTTTCGGGGATGCTCGCGATCCACCCGGCACAGGTCGACGTCATTAATCGGGCTTTCGTACCGACAGCCGCGGAGCTCGAGCGGGCAGAGCGCATCGTGGCGCTGTTTGCCGCAAATCCCGGGACCGGAACGCTGGGCATGGACGGTGAGATGATTGACCGCCCGCACCTGGTGCAGGCAAAACGAGTATTGCAGCTTGCGAAACGGCTTGCTGCCCAATAACAGAAAGGCCGTAGACGATGAGTGATATCTATCCTGTAAGTGCAGAGACCAAAAAACATGCATTGATCGATGACAAGGGCTATGCCGAAATGTACGCGCGTTCGGTTGACGACAATGAGGCTTTCTGGGCAGAGCAAGCGAGCCGCATCGACTGGATCAAACCGTTTACGAAAGTGAGAGACGTGTCGTTCGCCAAGGATGATCTGCGTATCCGCTGGTACTACGATGGCACCCTGAATGTCTGTTACAACTGCGTCGATCGGCATCTCGAGACCAAGGGTGACGATACCGCGATCATCTGGGAAGGCGATGATCCTTCGCGCGATCTTACGATTAGCTATCGTGAACTGCACGAGCGGGTGTGCAAATTTGCCAACTCTCTCAAAGCGCTCGGTGCGAAGAAGGGCGATCGCATCACACTCTACATGCCGATGATCCCCGAGGCTGCCGTCGCCATGCTGGCTTGCGCAAGAATCGGCGCGATTCACTCGGTCGTTTTTGGTGGTTTCTCACCGGAAGCTTTAGCTGGGCGCATTGTCGACTGCGAGTCCACTATCGTTGTCACCGCCGATGAAGGCCGGCGCGGCGGCAAGGCGATTCCGCTCAAAGCGAACGTCGATGCCGCCGCTGCGAATGCGGATGTCACGACGCTCGAAAAGGTCTTGGTAGTGCGCAATACGGGTAGCGATGTTGGCTGGGTCGAAGGACGCGACGCCTGGCTGCATGAACTCGAGGGGAACGTCGACGCAGATTGCCCCTGTGAGGAGATGGGCGCCGAAGATCCCTTGTTCATTCTCTACACGTCAGGTTCGACGGGTAAACCAAAAGGTGTCCTGCATACGACAGGCGGCTATCTCGTTTACGCGGTGCTATCGCACGAGTACGTGTTCGACTACCATCCGGGCGATGTCTACTGGTGTACGGCGGATGTGGGCTGGGTGACGGGCCACACCTATATCGTCTACGGTCCGCTTGCCAATGGGGCGATCACGATGATGTTCGAAGGTGTGCCCAACTATCCGACCTCATCGCGCTTCTGGGAAGTCTGCGACAAGCACAGCGTCAATATTTGCTATACGGCGCCGACGGCCATTCGCGCCTTGATGCGCGAGGGCGATGAGCCGGTCAAACGTACGTCGAGAAAAAGCCTGCGTCTGCTCGGATCGGTCGGCGAACCGATCAATCCCGAAGCCTGGGAGTGGTACTACCATGTTGTCGGTGACGGCAGGTGCCCGATCGTCGATACATGGTGGCAGACGGAGACGGGCGGCATCCTGATCACCCCGTTACCGGGCGCAACGGCATTGAAGCCCGGTTCGGCATCTGTACCGTTTTTCGGCATCCAGCCCGCGATCGTCGATAATGACGGCAACGTTCTCACGGGCGCGACGGCGGGAAATCTCGTCATTACGGATAGCTGGCCCGGCCAGATGCGCACGGTGTACGGTGATCATGAACGCTTCGTCGCTACGTATTTTTCGACGTTCGACAAGTGCTATACGACCGGAGACGGTGTGCGCCGCGACGAGGACGGCTACTACTGGATCACGGGGCGCACCGATGACGTACTGAACGTATCCGGCCACCGTATGGGTACCGCCGAAGTCGAGAGTGCACTTGTTTCACATGATGTCGTGGCCGAAGCCGCCGTCGTCGGTTATCCGCATGACATAAAGGGGCAGGGCATTTATGCCTATGTCACGCTGATGGGCGGAGTCGATCCGAGCGACGAGCTCCGGGCGGAGTTGCAGAAATGGGTGCGCAAGGAGATCGGGCCGATTGCCAAACCGGATTTGATTCAATGGGCGCCGGGGCTGCCGAAGACGCGCTCGGGAAAGATCATGCGACGAATCTTGCGCAAGGTCGCGGCGGATGATTTTGCTGATCTTGGCGATACGTCGACGCTGGCTGACCCTGCGGTCGTCGATGACCTGATAGAGAATCGTCAGAATCGAAAAAATCGCGCTGCCTGAGGCAGCGATCGATCAGCCTTTGGCCTGATCTGAGGGCTCAACGGCCGGAAGGTCGTGCAGCGAAATCTGGTCGAGAAAATCGTCTTCGTCGTCGAGCATATCGATCGCCGAGTCGATATCCTGATCGACGGCTGGGTTGGCAGACGTATCCTCGTCGAGCATCTCGTTCAACGAGTTGTCCTCATGTCCGTCAAGCCCGTCTGCCTTGAGGTCTGCTTTGCTCAATACGACGGTTTCGCGAAAGTGGTTGTCGCCGCCACCGAGTCGCTTGTACTCGGCGATCTGCCGTTCGTAAGCTCTGACGAACTCCTCGGCAAACATCTGCGGGAAGCGGCCGCCACCTTTCTCGGTCATGATCGGATAGACTTCGTGATACAAGTCCCAGTACTTCGACTTGTTTAAAAATCTCGTGAATATGTTGCCGCTAATCATCCGATCAAAGCCGTCCTGAAGCTCTTCCGGATCAAACCGATCGGCAAACTCGATAAATGCGCTGCTCATTGCGTCGAGAAACGCATCCTGATGGAACAGCAGATCGCGACACACTTCTCGCACAGCATCCCGCGGCCCAAGGTACTCACCCTCTTTGCCGACGAGTAGTTGTTTGATGGAATCTTTCGAATTCGCCGAGAGTTTCAGCGGATTGTTGTGCCGCGGCAGCACGGTTGTCTGATCGAGACGAAACGCGTTCTTGAGATTGGCGCGGCTGCCGAGCAGCTGTGTGGTTCCCTCGACGAACTCCCGCATAACCTCGCCGGCGTTCTGCATGACCTCACCAAGGTCTACCGACGCATGCAATTCGGAGCGGCTGATGCCAAGACCATCCAGAAACGAGTCGAGCAAGTCGGTTGCGACCAGGTCCGATTCGACCAAGGCCCTCGGCGTCGCGTGTTTAGGTGGCTCAATCTGCTTCACTGCTTTTCTGACTGCGGACTCCGCGACACCGGTCTCCACGGCCTCGCCAAACAGCGCAGATTGAAACTCGTCATCGCCGGTTAATGCTTCTTCATCGAGAAGTTGCACGCCAACCAGTTGTGATTCCTCCGGGACCAGGGATGAACTGTGGTCGGCAACGCCCGGGTCCGGATCGTCGTCCAGCGGCATCGCGAGGCTCTCGCCTTTGTCGATCGTAACCTCAATCTCGAAGTTACCGAATCGCACCATGTCGCCATTGAAGAGACGCCGCGGATTGCCTTTGCCGATGGGCTCGCAGTCGCCGTTGATATAGACGCCATTGGTACTCGTATCGAGCAGATAGTAAATGCCGCCTTTGCAATCGATCGTTGCGTGCCGCCCGGAAATGAAGCGGTCCGGATCCGGCAGGATCCAGTCGTTTTGCAGAGAGCGGCCGATGGAGCCGCCTTTTTCACCGAAAACGCGCACGGCGTCGTCGCCGACGATGTCGCGGTGGTCTGAAACGATTTCCAGCTTGCAGGTCATGACAAACGAATAGTGCAAAGAATCAAGGGCCTACGCTGCCAAGCAGTTCACATAAATCAGATTCCTCTGGGACAAAATGAAGGCAATATATGCGATTATATGACCATATAGGATTCATGCCATCGGCCGCGTATTTTCGGTAAACTACGCGCCCCTCGACACCCAATGCACAACATGAGTAAGAAGAACTTATTCCGCGTGGTATTCATGAGCCAAGGTCAGGTCTACGAGATCTATGCTCGTGAGGTTGGACACGGGGCGATGTTCGGTTTCATCGAGATCGAGCAGCTTGTCTTCGGCGAACGCACGACCTTGGTCGTCGACCCGTCTGAGGAAAGAATCAAGTCCGAGTTCGAGCACGTGACGCGAACCTATCTTCCCATGCACTCGATCATTCGCATCGACGAGGTCGAGAAGCAAGGCACGAGCAAGATTTCGAAGCTCGAAGGTAACGTGACGCAGTTTCCGATGCCGATATACACGCCTGGAGATGGCAGCAAGTCATAGTCTCGGATATCATCGCGTTTTCCAACTAGCCCCTCGCGCAAGGTCGAAACCGCTTGTCGACACCTGCAACTGATCTGGACACTCAGGCTCGCATCGACATGCTGGAACTGCCCGGACAGTCAGCCCTGTCCAACTTTCGCCTGGACAAGTTGCTCTGCGCACTCAAACAGCGCGATAGCCGCGTCAAATCACTGGCTGCACGCCACACGTATTTCGTGGCACTGACCGCGCCTCTGTCCGCCGAACACAAGAAGCGTCTCAATAGCTTGCTGTTGTCCGGAGAGAAACCATATTCGCTCGGCAAGGGCGCGAAGAAAATATTCGTTGTGCCGCGTCCCGGCACTATTTCGCCGTGGTCGAGCAAAGCGACCGACATAGCGCTGGCCTGCGATATTGATGTTGAACGGATAGAGCGTGGCGTTTGCTACGGCGTGCAGTTCAAGGGCAAGGTCAGTAACGACGACATACGGGTGCTGGGTGCGCTGCTGTTCGATCGCATGACAGAGGCCTTGCTGGATAGAGGAGAACAAGCCCGCGCGCTGTTTGAAGTGCACCGGCCGGCGCCGTTGGCAACCGTTCCGCTGCGCGAGGGTGGACGCGAAGCGCTGGCCATCGCCAACACGGAGCTTGGCCTGGCCCTGTCGGATCAGGAGATCGACTATCTTGTCGATAGCTACGCCAAGCTTGCGCGGGATCCCACCGACGCCGAGTTGATGATGTTTGCGCAGGCAAATTCCGAGCACTGCCGGCACAAAATATTCAATGCGAACTGGGTCATCGACGGTGAAGCGAGGGACGAGCGCCTGTTCGGAATGATCAAATCGACGACCGAAGCCAGCCCCGACGGCGTCATCTCAGCTTACTCAGATAATGCGGCAGTAATCGAGGGTTGGTGGGGAGCGCGGTTGATGCCTGCGCCCGACAGCCGTGAGTATCAGTACAGTGACGAGCCGATTCACATAGTGATGAAGGTGGAGACGCACAATCATCCGACGGCGATTTCTCCGTATCCCGGCGCCGCAACGGGCTCCGGTGGTGAAATTCGCGATGAGGGCGCAACCGGGCTTGGTGCGAAACCCAAGGCTGGCCTTACAGGGTTCACGGTGTCACATCTGCGCATTCCCGGCTTTGAGCAGCCCTGGGAAACAGAATTCCCGCATCCGGACCGCATGGCGATGCCCCTCGACATCATGATCGAAGGGCCGATTGGTGGCGCCGCGTTCAATAATGAATTTGGCCGGCCGACTTTGCTCGGATATTTCCGCACCTGTGAAATGTCTTTGCCCGGTTTGGGTGATAACGAGATTCGTGGCTACCACAAGCCGATCATGATCGCGGGCGGTATCGGCAACGTGCGCGCTGAACACGCCAGCAAGAAAGACGTGCCTGTGGGCGCTCGCGTCGTTGTTATCGGCGGTCCCGCGATGCTCATCGGACTCGGTGGTGGTGCTGCATCGAGTCTTGCCAGCGGCTCGAGCAGTGAGGACCTGGACTTCGCGTCGGTACAGCGCGGCAACCCGGAAATGCAGCGCCGCGCGCAAGAGGTCATTGATCGGTGCTGGCAGATGGGTGATGACAATCCCATTCTTCTGATTCATGACGTCGGTGCGGGCGGCTTGTCGAACGCGGTGCCCGAGGCCGTTAACCATAGCAAGCATGGAGCGCGGATCGAATTACGGGATGTTGAAAACGCCGAGCCCGGCATGTCGCCGATGGGTATCTGGTGCAATGAGGCACAAGAGCGATACGTGCTGATAGTGTCTGCGGATCGTTGCAAAGACTTCGAGGTGATGTGCGAACGTGAGCGCTGCCCCGTTTATGTCATCGGCACGCTTGCCGATGATGGCCGACTCGTCGTAAACGACCGCGAGTTTGACAATCGCGCCGTCGACATGCCAATGGACATGCTGTTGGGCAACCCACCCAAAATGACACGTTACGTGCAGCGCGAAACGGCAGCGGCATCCAGTCTCGATCTGTCCGGCATCGAGCTGGAAGATGCGGTGCAGCGTGTAATGCGCTTTCCGGCCGTAGCCGACAAGTCGTTCCTGATTCATATTGGCGACAGAACGGTCGGTGGACTCAGTGTGCGCGATCAGCTTGTCGGACCCTGGCAGATTCCGGTTAGTGATGTGGCGATTACGGCGACGGGTTTCGAGAGTGAGACCGGCGAAGCGATGTCGATGGGTGAGCGCACACCACTGGCGGCACTAAACGCACCTGCGTCTGGTCGTATGGCGGTCGCGGAGGCGATTACTAACATCGCAGCGGCATCGATCGACGACATTAAGAAAATTCGCTTGTCGGCCAACTGGATGGCGGCAGCAGGTCACCCGGGCGAAGATGCCAACCTGTTCGATACTGTCAAAGCGGTCGGTCACGAGCTCTGTCGCGATCTGGGCATCGCAATTCCGGTCGGCAAGGACTCGATGTCGCTGCGCGCGCGCTGGCAGGAACGTGATACTGAATACCGCGTTGTTGCGCCGGTGTCGCTCATCGTGTCGGCGTTTGCGCCGGTAACCGAC
>JAOTUB010000165.1 GCA_029864095.1 Gammaproteobacteria bacterium
TGTTCAGCCCTGCAGCTGTCTCCGCAGACGGCAAACGAAACATCGTGCCCGGCCCTGCGTAGCGCGGCATCTCGTTGCCGCCCAACGGTTGATTGAATTTACTCACGAGTCGAGTCTAGCTCGATATCGCAGCGGTGTCTGTCCCGTCACGCGTTGAAAAATCCGGTACAGGTTGGCCGGATCGGAGTAGCCCACCAGCGCCGCGACCTCGTTCGCCGGCAGGCTGGTTTCGCTGAGATAACGCTTTGCCATTGCGACGCGAAACTCTGATACTACCTGCTGGTAGCTGGTGTTTTCGTCCTTCAGGCGCCGCCGCAGTGTGCGCGTGCCGATGTGCAGGCTTTTCGCCATTTCATCCATATCTGGTACCTGACCCGGTCGATTGGCAAGCTGACGGTGGATGTCAGCGACCAGTCCTGCCCGCAGTTGCAACACCTCCAGCAGTCGCTCACACTGAACATCGCAAAGTGCTGCGATCGACTGATCGGCGTATGAGAGCGGCAGGTCGAGGCGCTTTGACGCGAACACTGCCGTTGTCTCAGGATTATCGAAACTTACGGTGCAGCCCAGGTGTTCTTCGTAGTGTTGCCGCTGTCCGTCGGACGAATAACCGAGCCGCACATGTTCGAAGAAACTTCCACTTCGGCCAATGAGTTGGCACCACTGATTCCATCCGACCAGCCATTCCTGAACGATGTAGCGAAACGCCGCCGGGCTCATTTGCCAGCGTCCACGCCGCGGAACTGCCGTCATTTGAGCCGTCGTTCCGGTTTCTGCGAACGAGACGGTCAATAGTGGACCCTGCAGATACTGGAATTTCACGTAGCGACTAAGGCAGTCACGCAAGGTTGGGCTAGAGAGCAATGCATAGCCCAGAACACCGTGCTCCAGCGGCGTCGTTCTCTCGCCGACCAGGAAACCGAGATCCTGGATCGCATGCGCGTCCGTCGCCGCCTCGATGCCGGCAAGATACTGGCTGAGTGGCACGGAGGTGTCGTGGTCCTGCAGCGAAAGCTGTGGCAGGCCGGCAGCCTCGAGCACGGCCTCGACCAAGCAGCCGCGCTCACGCAGGACCTCCGCGAGCTTAATCAAGTAAATCGCTTTGGTGTGATCGATACTCACAACGACAATCCTGCAGCACTCGAGTCTCTTAAGCTACACTGGTTATCGTTATTTCCTCGGTTGGTAACCCATGTTTGACCGCGGTATTACAATGGAATCGCGTCGTGCCGAGCAGAGCAAGATCACGGCGAACTGGATCATGCGCATGCGTGAGTGCCTGAGCGACAGCGACCAGCAGCAGTACCTGATGGACGCGCTGTTGAGCGCCGGCATAACCGAGGGCGACCTTGCCGAGCGTCGCAATATCGAACAACAGCAGCTCGACCGGGCGCTAGAGCTCGTAGTACGCAAAGTGCCCGATATCAGCTTACGCATGTTTTCGCGTGCCGAATTGTCGGACCTCGGCGTCATGGGATACGCGGCAATCAACAGCGACACTGTCGGTCGCGCGCTGCGCTTTCTTTATCAGTACCACGAGCTGACCTCAGATCGCTACGTCGATACGATGACGGTCGATGGCGACGTCGCCCGCGTTTCGCCGCTGCCGCGTATGGCGCATATGCACGATTTCAGGAACATCGCCGAAGACAGTCTTGCCGGAAACTGGCGGACGCTTGGTTTACTGATCGGTGGTGATTTGGACCCAACCAGGGCGAGCGCTAACTTCGATTTCCAGGCACCCGAGTACGAGGCAACTTTCTACGAAGTATTTGGCTGCCCCGTGAATTTTGGTGCTGATCGAAATGAGCTCGTCTTCCCGGCGGCCTGGCTGAAACGACCCATCGCCTCGGGCAACCAGACCATGGCAGACGTCTGCACGGCCATGTGCGAGCGCCTGCTCGGCGCCGGGGAAGCGTCGCGCAGTACGCAGCAGATAGTGAGGCGGCTGTTGCTCAGCAGACCGGGTCGCCGTATGTATCGACTCGAGGAAGCGGCCGCCGAACTCAATCTCTCAACGGCGCAGTTAAGAAAGCGTCTTTATCGTGCTGGCACCAGTTATAAGAAACTCGTGCTCGAAATCCGCATGGCGCTGGCGCGACATTATCTCGAAGACACCAATCTCGCGATCCAGGAAATCGCCTATTTGCTCGACTATTCACAGGCCGCGCCGTTCAGCCGGGCTTTCAAATCCTACTTTGGGCAATCCCCGGAACAGGCCCGTGGTCTTGCATCGAAGCGTTGAGCAAAAATGTAATGCGTAGGGTCAGAAATATCATTAACTAGAAGCCCGCGCATGTCCAGAATTGAGCCTGTCAAAAACGAATTCTCCACAGGGGGACAGGCAAATGAAGTCTATCAAGTACCTAAGTCTGCTGTTTGCGGCTCTCGTCGCTACGGCAGTGAATGCGCAGGAGCGCGCGATCGAGGAAGTGATCGTAACGGCGACCAAACGGGCCGAGAGCGTCCAGGACATCCCGCTTTCGGTCAATGCCTTCTCGGGTGCGCAGCTCGAAGAAGCTGGCGTCAAAGATATTCGCGACATCGCAGCACAGACGCCGGGCTTAAGCATCAAGTCTCGCGGCGAGACCGAGGGCTCGGTCTTCATACGCGGAATCGGCTCGGCGGCGCCCGGAATCGGCGCGGATCCAGCAGTCGGTATCTATATCGATGGCCTGTATGCGGCACGCGGTACCAACGCCACGGCCGCGTTCTTCGATGTCGAGCGTGTCGAGGTTGTCAAAGGCCCGCAAGGCACGCTTTTCGGCCGCAACGCGTCGTCGGGAGCAATCTCGATAATCACGCGCAAGCCGGAACTTGATGAAACTTACGGCTCGGTGCTGGCTGGTTTCGGTGACGAAGGTCAGCAGAAATATGAGTTCATCTACAATTTGGGTATCAGCGACAAGGCGGCTGTCCGCTTCGGCGTCAAGCACGACGAGCGTGACGGTTTGTACAAGAACTCAGTCAACGGTGCCGACCTGAACGGTCGCGATCACACTAACGCACGCCTGAGTTTCTTCTACGATAACCAGGAGTCATACACGTCGCACTTCTCAGCCGAAGTCGTGGACATGAGCAATACGGCTGCGTTCGTATCCGCGGCCGACGCTTTCGCAGAATCGGTTGCACTAAACGATGCACCGGCGAAACAGACGCTCGAATCAACTCGACTTAACTGGACCAACGCCTGGGAATTCGGCGACGACCTGACGTTAACGTCGATCACGGGTTACTACACTCATGACGTGAACGTCACACCGGTCGACGCCGACCTCATCGATCTGTTTGTGGCGTCCTTCCAGGAACCGCAGGAAGCCGATTTCTTCAGCCAGGAGCTTCGACTCAACGGCTCGACGGACGCTGTCGACTGGTTCGTCGGCACGAGCTACATCAAGGAAGAACTAAGCTTCGTCAACGACCTGAGTTATGACGAGTTCATTGTCGCGGACCTTTTCGGGGCGAACGGCCTTGACGTTGATAACGGGGATATCTGTGATGGGTCAGCCGATTTTGGCGACGGCAATGGCATCGTCACGATACCAGTCTGCCTGTCTCCGGTGAGTGAAACACCGAGCGGTAATGGCGAAACAACCAGCGTCGCGATCTACGGCGATGTCACCTGGCATGCCACTGACGTCCTCGACGTTGTCTTCGGCGTACGCTATACCGAGGATGACAAGAAGATCGTCTACAACAACCCGGCTACGCTGGGCCTTCTGGGCGGGCTGGATGGCCAGATTTTTGGCCCGATAACCCCGGGACCAGTACCGGCCAGTGCGAAGTTTGATTCGACAGACCCAAGGCTCGCTCTTAACTTCCAGCTGAACGATGACGTCATGATCTACGCCAGCGCTGCCAAAGGTTACAAGTCCGGTGGACTGAATCGTCAGCTCGACCCGGTTTCCCAGACCGTCCTGCCGTTCGACAAGGAAGAGAACACCGCCCTCGAACTCGGCATTAAATCATCGTTACTGGGCGGCCGCGGCCAAATTAATGCCGCGGTATTCAGCAGCAAGTACAAGGACTTCCAGCTTGAGGAACAACTCAATCTCGTGCCGCAGGTTAACAACATTGGTGATGTTGATGTCTCCGGCTTTGAGACCGACTTCAAGTTTCTGTTGAGTGATGCGTTTGAGCTGTGGGGGTCGATCGGTGTTCTGGATACGGAAGTGACAAATGCACCCGATGTAACCCGCAATGGTAACAAGTCTCCACAGGCACCTGATACCACTGCTTCGCTGGCGCTCAAATACACTGCGGAGGTTCGTGACGGCGATGTTGAAGCCTCGGCCCTATGGTCATATTCCGACGACTTCTTCTTCGATCTTGCCAATACCTTTAAGCAGGACTCGTACAGCACACTGGATCTGCGTGCCGCCTGGTCGAATGACAAATGGGGTTTCGCGCTGGTCGGTGAAAACGTGACTGACGAAGAGTATCTCGCCGAGCAGTTCCTGTTCCTCGATGTCACCAGCATCCGCGCCTGGGGCCGGCTGTTCCGCGCTGAAGTTCATCTGAACTTCTAAGCTATGACTGCGCCGATACAGAAAAACTCAATGGACGCCGGCACGATCGTTTTCGCCGGTGTCATTACTTCTGCCATCGGCGCAATCTTTTATAACACGCTGCCAATGTATCTCGGCGCCGCGCAGGACCATCGTGCGCTCGGCAATGAACAAATCGGCCTTATCGGTACGCTGTTTTTCCTCGGCTACACGCTTTGTTCGTCGAGTGCTTTTTTCTGGGTTCGAAAAACCGACTGGCGAATAGTCAGCTACTCAGCCATCGCGGTTGCCGCGTTTGGATTACTGGTAGCTGGCGGTAGTTCTTCTTATGCAGGGCTGCTCGCAGGCGTATTCGTTGCGGGTTGCGGCTTCGCCGGAATCTATGCGGTCGGTACGACGTTGCTTAGCGACACGAGCAACCCTGCCCGCTGGTATGGCGCCAAGATTACGGCTGAAGCGGCGATCGGTGTTGTTCTGCTCGTCGTGCTGCCCGCCGTAGTCCTGCCACGCTGGGGTTTTGTCGGCCTCAGCGCCGCTTTGATAGTAGCCATGGTGCTGCTCGCGCCCTCCATTATTTTGATGCCGCCACGTGGTGCGCGTGGGACATCCGAAGAAGAACAGGCTCACGGCTTGGGAGACCGCCAATCGGTCTGGTTCGCGCTGATTGCCTGCGCGCTGTTCATGTGCGGGCAGACGGCGATCTGGGGATTTGTCGAACGCATGGGTGCCGGCGCAGGATTTAACCCTACGCTCGTCGGTACGCTGTTGGCCGTCTCGCTGACGTTCGCCGTGGCGGGCTCGCTGCTCGCCGCCTGGTTGGGCGATCGTTACGGCTGCCTGAAACCGCTTATCATCGCGCACCTGGTTTTCTTCCTTGGTCTCGCGGCGCTGACACGCGGGCACGTCTTCGAGGCCTATGCCCTCGGCGCGTGCCTTGTGATGTTCTCGGTCGGCCTGGGCATTTCCTATGCCGTATCTACCATTGCTGAGCTGGATCCGGACGGCCGCTTCGTCGTGTTGAGCGTACCTGCGATCGGTGTCGGCATCATGTTCGGCCCCGGCATCGCAGGATTTCTCGCCAAAGGCGGCAGCTATGCGCCTGTACTGGCATTCGGATTCTTCACGTTACTGATTTCTTTACTGGCATTCAAATATGCAGAGCGCCACGGGCGCCATATTGCCGGACTGACTGAAAAGAGAGAGACATCATGAGTCAAGCCAATGCAGTCACTACGACAGACAGGTCTGTGATGACACCATCACCGACAAACTATCTGTCTGCTGATGGCCAGTTGTCCAGCGACGCACCGATCATCGACGATGTGACGATGGTCGAGCTATACAAGCAGATGTTACGTACGCGCACGTTCGACGAAGCCGCAATGCGGCTGCAGCGTATTGGCCGCATACCTGCTTACTACCCCTGCGCCGGGCAGGAGACGCACGTTGCCGTCGCCTCGGCGCTTGAGGACCGTGACTGGATTTTCAGCCAGTATCGCGAGCAAGGTGTAAGGCTTGCCCGCGGTGTGCCCGTCATCAATGAACTCGGCTTGTGGCGCGGCATGCCTCATGCGTTCTGGGACCCTACTGAGCACCGCATAACGCCAATGAACGTGACTATTGGTACACACCTGCCGCAAGCAACGGGTTACGGATATGGCGCGAAGCTGCTGGGCAAAGACGAAATATCACTCGCTTTGTTCGGCGACGGCGCTACCTCCGAAGTCGACTTTCATGCGGCATTGAACTTCGCCGGCGTCTGGAAAACGCCAACCGTTTTCTTCTGCCAGAACAATCGCTACGCACAGTCCACTCCGATTGAACAACAGACCGCCTCGGAGACCCTCGCACAAAAAGCCAACGCCTATGGTATCGAAGGCGTACTGGTCGATGGTATGGACATCATCGCAGTACACTCGGCGCTCGACGCGGCAGTTGCTAAGGCTCGTGCGGGTGGTGGACCGACGATGATCGAGTCGCTGTGCTATCGCTACACACCGCACTCGACTTACGACGGCACGCCTGTTTACCGCACACGCGAAGAGGAAGCCGAGTGGAAGGAAAAAGACCCACTGGTGAGAACCCGGGCCTACCTGCGTGGTCGCGATCTTATCGATGAGCAATTTGATGATGTCGTAAAGAGCGAGATGCGCGCGGAAGTAGACGCTGCCATCGACGCGTTGGAAGCCATGCCTTTGCCGTCACGCGATACGGCTTTCCGAGCTGTCCACGACAAGATGCCACTGCGACTAATTGAGCAATTGCACGAAGAGCAGGCGGCAGCAGGTGAGGAACTTTCGGTCA
>JAOTUB010000166.1 GCA_029864095.1 Gammaproteobacteria bacterium
ACACCTGCAGAACAGCGAGGAAGTACCTCGACGCACACAATATCGAGCACAAGTTTCACGACCTACGCGAGGACGGTCTGGACATTCAGACGCTCGAACGCTGGACACAGCGTGTAGGCTGGGAAAAACTGCTGAACAAGCAGAGCTTGACATGGCGCAAAATCCCCGAGGTCGATCGCAACGACATGACGCGTGACAAAGCCCTTGCTGCGATGATCGACGGCCCTACGCTGGTCAAGCGCCCGGTGCTCGAGGCGGACAACTTCATCGCGGTCGGCTTTTCGGAGAAGCGCTTCGGCGACTTCATCGAGAACACCGAATTCTAGGCGTCGATAGGGCCGTGGGCGCGACGTCGCTTAGCGAACGTAAAGCGCAGCGAAGCGAGCTCCCGTCGAGCGGGATCGAGACATGAAGCCAAATAATGTCGCGCCCGCGGCCTTACCCAATACGTCCGGTGATGTAATCTTCTGTCAGCTTATGCTGCGGATTCGTAAATATCCTGTCGGTTTCGTCGACCTCGACCAGCAAACCGAGGTGAAAATAGGCGACCCGTTTTGATACGCGTGCCGCCTGCTGCATCGAGTGCGTGACGATGACAATCGCATAGTCCTGCGACAGTTCGTCCATGAGGTCCTCAATTCTTGCGGTCGCAATCGGGTCGAGCGCCGAACACGGCTCGTCCATCAAGATAACTTCGGGATTGACAGCAATTGTTCGTGCGATGCAAAGGCGCTGCTGCTGGCCTCCCGACAATCCGGTGCCGGGCTCTTCCAGCCGGTCTTTTACTTCTTTGAGTAATCCCGCTCTTTCGAGACTCGTATGCACGATGTCATCGAGTTCGGCACGGTCGGTGGCCAGGCCATGTATGCGCGGGCCGTAAGCGACATTATCGTAGATGCTCTTCGGAAACGGATTCGGTTTCTGGAATACCATTCCGACGCGCGCACGAAGCGCCACAGGATCGAGATCTTTTCCGTAGATATCCTGCCCGCCCAATGTAATCTTCCCGGTAATCCGGGCAGACTCGATCGTATCGTTCATACGATTCAGGCAACGCAGAAATGTCGACTTGCCGCAGCCGGATGGACCGATCAGAGCGATGACCTCTTGCTTGCTTATCTCGAGCGTGACGTTTTTGATCGCATGATTGTCGCCATAGTGAACATTTACGTTCTCAGCGACGATATACGGATTCTCGCAACGGAAGTCACCAATCGTCTGGCCCAGTTCGATGTGTTGACCGGCAACAGCTACGGCACTGCCGCCATTCGCAGTTTGCTTTGGCCCCGGCATTTTTGTGACGCCGAGCCCGGCATTACCGGGCAACTGTTCTTCAGACCCGTTTGCTTCCGTCATTTCCGCCATTGTCATACAGCTATCCTTCGACCTCAATCGAGATCACCACTTCTTTTCCATTCGTTTCCGAATTATTACGGCAGTTAGATTCATCAGCAGCAGAAACCCGAGCAGCACGACAATTGCCGCGGACGTGCGCTCAGCGAAAGCGCGCTCCGGACTATCGGCCCACAAGTAGATCTGCACCGGCAGGGCTGTCGCGGGATCTGAAAACCCGCCCGGAACATCGACGATGAATGCAACCATGCCGATCATCAACAGCGGTGCCGACTCACCCAGCGCCCGGCTCATGCCGATAATCGTGCCGGTGAGCATGCCAGGAAGTGCCAGCGGCATGACGTGATGAAACACCACCTGCATTTTCGATGCACCGAGTCCCAGCGCCGCCTCCCTTATCGATGGCGGCACGGCTTTGATTGCGGCACGCGACGCGATGATGATCACAGGTAACGTCAACAGCGAGAGCACAAGGCCGCCGACAAGTGGCGCAGATCGCGGGATCGCCATCCAGTTGATGAATACAGCAAGTCCCAACAGGCCGAAGACTATGGAGGGAACAGCAGCGAGATTGTTGATGTTGACCTCGATCAGATCGGACCATCGATTGCGCGGCGCGAACTCCTCGAGGTATATCGCCGCGGCGACGCCGATCGGGAACGCGAGGAGGACCGTCACGATGAGCATGTAGAAAGAGCCCATCAGCGCGCCCTTTATGCCGGCCAGTTCCGGTTCGCGCGAATCACCGTTCGAAAACAGCGCAGAGTTGAACCTGGTTTCCAAGCGGCCCGAATCCTGTAATTTCTGGATCCATGACAACTGTTTGTCGGACAGCGGTCGCAGTGACTCCTCCAGCGACGCGTCGATATTGCCCTTGATATACATGTCGACGATTGACGATGCGGGTACCCAAAGCGACTCTCTGGCGCCGAGGAGTTTGGGATCGGCCTCGATCATGTCACGCATTTGATAACCGGCACCGACACTCACGAGCCTGTTCAACTCGCGTCGCTCGCTCCGTCCGGAGACGCCGGGAAACTCCGACCGCAACGCGCTTCGCACAAGTCCATCGAAGTCCGCATAAGTCAAATCCCATTCGCCGCCAGGCGCAATAACGTTCTCGGTGAATTCGACATCCAGCTTGACGAAGGTCTGTACAAAAGCGGTCGAACTCTTCACAAACAAGTCGGCAAAGAAGACGCCCAGAAAGACGATGCCGACGGTGGTTGCGAGCATTCCCGCCAGCTGAAAAAGGAATTCGCGACGCCGCCTTCGGGGCAGACCGGCTTCGACTTTGCGACGTGTAATCTGAGACGATTCCATTTCTTTAGTCCCTGTGCACGTCTAGTCGTACTGTTCGCGATACTTGCGCACGACGTGGAGACCGACAACGTTCAGACACAGCGTCACGACAAAAAGCATCAGGCCCAAAGCGAATGCGGCCAGGGTCTTCGCACTGTCAAATTCCTGGTCGCCAACAAGCAGGGTTACGATCTGCACTGTCACGGTTGTCACTGCCGCGAACGGATTTGCTGTCAGATTCGCAGCGAGTCCCGCTGCCATGACGACAATCATCGTCTCACCTATCGCACGGGACACAGCAAGCAAAATGCCACCAACGATGCCCGGCAGTGCCGCCGGAAGTATGACCCGGGTCATGGTTTCGGATCGGGTCGAGCCCAGTCCGAGGGCCCCGTCGCGCATAGCGACCGGAACAGCATTTATTGCGTCGTCAGCAAGCGACGAGACAAGCGGTATGATCATTATCCCCATGACGAGTCCGGCTGCCAACGCACTTTCTGATGCAACGTCGAAGCCGAAAGACTCCCCGGCGCGTCGCACCCAGGGCGCCACGGTCAGGGCGGCGAAAAACCCATAGACAACGGTTGGAATTCCCGCCAGCACCTCGAGCAGTGGCTTGGCAACGTCGCGGATTCTCTGCGACGAATACTCGGCCAGAAATATGGCGGTCATTAGCCCGACCGGGACCGCGACAAACATCGCTATTCCCGTAATCAATAAAGTGCCTGTAAAAAGCGGCACAGCGCCGAAGCTCCCTGATGAGCCGACCTGGTCTGCACGAATCGCCGTCTGCGGGCTCCAGTTCAAGCCGAACAGGAACTCGGTAACCGGTACCTTCTGAAAGAAACGAATTGCCTCGAACAGGACCGAGAGCACGATGCCTATTGTCGTGAATATCGCGATGCTGGACGCGGCAATCAGGCCCAGCAGGATGATCTGCTCCACGCGGTTCCGCGCCCTTAGGTCCGGCCGAATGCGTCGCCAGGCTATTGTGCCGCCGAGCCCGCCCAATCCCAGCGCAAGCGTCGCGAGTAAGCGACGACTCGTGGCCGTGTATGCCAGAAAACGTGCGGCCGCATCGCTGAGAACCGCATCGGATTCACCGCTAATGGCATCGCCGGCAGCGAGATTCTGGACATTGTTCACGAACAGGTTGAGTTCGCCCGCCGACAAAGACTGATACGTTTCCGGCAACCCCCGTACGACAAGCGCGACGATAACCGTCGGCTCGAGGAACAACCACAGCAAGAGGACGCCGAGCGCCGGCAACAGCAACCAGATCGCGGTGAAATAGCCATAGTAGCCCGGCAGAGAATGCAGAACCGAACCTTGCCTTGGACCGCCCACCAGAGCTACCGACCGGCGGCGCCCTGCGTAGAAGGCCACAACCGACATCGCAGCGAGTATCAGTATCAGCGTCGTACTTTGCACGTTAGTTCGCGGCTCCCGATCTACAAGAGACTGCGGCGGTCTGGTGAGGGCCGCCGCAGTCTGTCGCTTGCGCTGTGGGCTACTGGCGCGCCATTGACAGCGGCGTCAGATCACGAACATTGGCGGCAATTTCACTGCGCTCTTCCTGCGGCATCGGAATCAAGCCACGATCCGAGAGGTAGCCTTCGTCGCCCCACGCACGTTCCGATGTAAATTCACGCAGGAATCCTCGCAACCCCGGAATCACATCGACGTGCGCTTTCTTTACATAGAAGTACAGCGGGCGTGACACAGGATAGTCGCCGTCGGCAATTGCATCGAACGTCGGCGCAACGCCGTCAACGCGTGCACCTTTGACTGTCTCCGAGTTCTGATCCAGGAAGCTAAAGCCAAAGATACCGAACGCAGTTGGATTAGCCTGCAATTTCTGCACGATCAGGTTGTCATTTTCGCCCGCCTCGACGAAAGCGCCGTCTTCACGAATCGTGTGACAAATCGATTTGTAGCCGTCCTTGTCTGTGTCCTCGAGTGCCTTGACCCATGGTATCGACTTGCAGCCACCTTCCATCGCGAGTTCGACAAATGCGTCGCGCGTACCGGATGTCGGCGGCGGCCCAAGCACCTCTATGCGTACATTCGGCAGTTCCGGATTTACATCGGCCCATGTTTTGTAGGGATTCTCGATCAAGTCACCGTCGCTCTCGCCCGGGACCATTTTCGCAAGTGCCCGAAATATGTCCGCTCGACTCAGGTTTACAGCGGTCGCGTCGATTGCGTTTGCGATCACAATACCATCGTAGCCGATCTTGACTTCAACGATGTCGGTGACGCCCTTACTCGCGCAAGTATCGACCTCTGACTGTTTGATCGCCCGCGATGAATTGGTGATATCCGGATGGTCGACACCGATACCGTCGCAAAAGAGCTTCAGACCGCCACCCGAGCCGGTCGATTCGACTTTCGGCGTCTTGAAATCGGTGCCGCGCCCGAATCGCTCGGCAACAACTGTCGCAAACGGATATACGGTCGAAGATCCAACGATATATATATAGTCTCGTCCTGACTGCGCAATGGCAGCAGCCGAAACGGCTGTCATGACGACAGCGCTTGCAAGCAAGGCTATTGCTGTGTTTCTTTTGGCCACAGTATCACTCCGGGTTGATCGAATATAGGGCGCAGCTTAGCGACTTTGTGTTACCGAATTGTTGCAATAGCGCGCCTATGATGCTCATATACGAACGGCGAAATTGCTATTTTTTCTTATATTTTTCTTATACTTACCAATTACCTTGAGAATTGATGACAACATCTGGCAACAACGTCCCGGCACATCCGTCGATTACATTGCTGACTGAGCTCATCCGCCACCCCTCGGTTACGCCGGATGACGCCGGATGTCAGCAGATTCTTGCCCAGCGACTACGACGTCTTGGCTTCGAATGCGAGTCGATGCCATTCGGCGAGGTCAGCAATCTGTGGGCCCGGCGTGGCACCGACGCGCCCGTGCTGTGTTTTGCCGGGCATACCGATGTCGTGCCGCCCGGTCCGGAAGAGGAATGGACCACGGACCCGTTCGAACCGGTCGCCCGCGACGGTTTGCTCTTTGGCCGTGGCTCGGCCGACATGAAAAGTGGACTTGCCGCGATGGTCGTTGCGCTCGAAGAATTCATCGCTGCGCACCCGAATCATAAGGGCAGTCTTGCGATGCTGATTACCAGTGACGAAGAGGGTCACGCCCGCGATGGCACCCTGAAGGTCGTCGAGACCCTGCAGGCACGTGATGAGCATATTGACTGGTGCGTGCTCGGTGAACCGTCGAGCCAGGAGAATCTGGGCGATGTCGTGCGCATCGGCAGACGAGGATCGCTAAGCGGCATGCTCACGGTACGCGGCGTCCAGGGACACGTGGCCTACCCTCAGCTTGCAGACAATCCGATTGCCCGATTCGCGCCCGTGCTGGCGGAAATGCATACCGTCGAATGGGACCAGGGCAATGAGTACTTCCCGGCCACGAGCTTCCAGGTCGTCGACATCAGGGCGGGGGTCGGGTTTCCTAACGTTACGCCTGGGAATCTCAGCGCACGTTTCAATTTCCGCTACTCGACGGAATGGGACCACGAGCGGCTTAGCGCCAAAGTGCGTTCGATCTTTGATTCCTATGAGCTCGACTATGAGTTGAACTGGCACCTTTCTGGCGAACCGTTTCTGACTGACCCGGGCAAATTGACCGACGCGGTCAGCCAGGCGGTCCGGGAACAAACCGGCAGTGCTCCGGAGCTGTCGACGGGCGGCGGCACGTCGGATGGCCGCTTTATTTCACCGGCCGGAACGGACGTCGTCGAACTCGGTCCGGTCAACGCGTCGATTCACAAAGTGAACGAACACGTCCGCATCGACGACGTCGTAGCGTTGACCGCAATGTACCGGCGAATTATGGAGTTGATGTTGTTATAGGGGCCTTGCGCAGGTTGTTCCATATACCCGCGATACCGAGTCCGGCCATGCAGATGAACACCCACGCCGGCATAGACAGACCAAGGAAGCTCCAGACAACTTCGGCACATTCTCCCGAACCCTGAAAAACCATGCGCAGAGCTTCGCCGAGCGGGAAGTTGTCGAGCATATAGTCGAGACCCGGGCCGCAGGACGGGACCTCGCTCGGCGGCA
>JAOTUB010000167.1 GCA_029864095.1 Gammaproteobacteria bacterium
TTCAGATGCGCTTTACTTTTGGCCCGGCGCTGGACGCCGGCCCCATCGTGCCGAAGTCCATGGACGTCCAGGTTACAGGCCGCGCGCTGCTCTTCATCGGCTTTGATGAAATCGAGGTCACCAAGTACAGCGACTTCGAATACGCCGGCGACTAAAAGCGATGCCAGGCGGTGATTCGGGTATGATGCCGCCGCACCGGAGTACCCCAAATGACCAAACATACTCTCGCAACATTGGCGTTGGCCTTGGCCGTGGCGCTCATTCTTACAAGCTGCAGCAGCGGCGACGCGCCGCAGCCCGAACCGGAAACGAGCCGCATCGAAGCCCTCGCGGATGAATATCTCGCGGCCACGCTGGAACGCTACCCGGAGATGGGTACGTATTTCGGCATCGAGGGCGCCCGTCATGACCGGCTCTTCGACAATTCGCTGGACGCACTCGCCGAGTGGGAGGCGCAGGAAGACGCGTGGCTCGCACGTCTCAATGCGCTCGAAGCACCCGAAGATATTGGTAGCCGAGACTGGGTAACTTACGGCATTTTGCATGAGGGTCTCGAAAGCGCCGTGGCGACCCGGATCTGCCGCACTGAACTGTGGCAGGCCAGCAGTACTACGGCCTGGTACAGGAACTTGCCATTCGTTTTCGACGTTCAGCCCGTCGACACCGAGGATCTGCAGCAACAGGCGCTCGACCGGCTAGGCGCGGTTCCTCAGTTCATCGATGCGGAAATAGCCAACCTGCGCCTCGGTCTCGAGTTGGGTTACAGCGCGCCGCGCGTGACGGTCGAGTCCGTTCCCGCCGAAGCACGTGCGTTGATTTCCGATGACAGTCCATTTCTGAATATCGCCAATCGGGCGAACAGCCAGGAGTTCACAGACGCGGTCGGCGCCATCTTCGATGCGGAGATAGCGCCTGCCATCGCGCGATTTGCCGACTTTATCGAATCCGCTTATCTGGATCAGGCGCGCGAAGAAATCGCACTGAGTGCGAACAAGAACGGTGCTAAGTGCTACCCGGCATTGGTGCGATCGTTCGCGACAGTGCAGCCGTCTGCTGAAGAGATTCACGCTCTCGGGCTGAAGGAGATCGCCGGCATCCGCGCCGAGATGCAGGCCGTCATTGACGAATACTTCGGCGGCGGTTCCATCGACGAGTTTCTGCGCAGAGTGAACACGGATCCCGAATTCACATTCGAGTCAGAAGACGCCGTCCTGCAGTATTCACTCGACGCGCTCGATGGGGCAAGGCAGGCGATGGCAAGCGTTTTCGGTCGGCTGCCGCAAGCGGACGTGGAGATCAAACCGTATCCGGAATTTGCCAAAAGCGGCGTTGGCGAATATCACCCATCTTCAGAAGACGCTACACGCCCGGGCATTTTCTACATCGCCGTGACGGACCCGACACATCGCAGCCGTGCGCCGCAACAGTCGACGCTGTATCACGAAACCTATCCCGGGCATCACCATCAGATTGCAATCGCGCTCGAACTCGGCGACCGAGTGCACCCGATCGCGCGCTACTTCGGCAATTCGGGCTTCTCGGAAGGCTGGGCCTTGTACGCTGAACGTCTCGCGGCCGAGCTGAGCCTGTACGGTGACGCGCTCGACTACATGGGCATGCTGTCCGATCAGGGAGCGCGTGCCGCCCGGCTGGTCATCGATAGCGGCCTGCACACCAAAGGCTGGAGCCGGCAGCAAGCCGTGGATTACATGGCCAGCAATACGGCCTGGGCGATGGTCGATATCGAGAACGATATCAATCGCTACATCTCCTGGCCGGGACAGGCCAACGCTTACATGCTCGGCATGCTCGAAATCCGTCGCCTGCGGACGTTGGCCGAATTCGAACTCGGCGACGCGTTCGACCTCCGTGCATTTCACGACCGGGTGGTTGGCTTCGGCGGCACGACGCTGCCGATGCTGCACGTATCCATCCTGGCGTGGATCGAGGAGACGCGGGAGTCGGGAGACGGTTATGTGGTGCCGGATAGGTGACTCGAACACCTGACCCCATCATTACGAATGATGTGCTCTACCAACTGAGCTAATCCGGCAGCGGCGCGCAGTATAGCCTCAGCACCGCAGATCGAAAAGGGCTACGACGCCCGTTTGACCCGATCGCGGACCTTGATCAGCACCTCAACACTCTCCCGCTCGGTGCCTTCGGGAAGCTCAGGCAGATTCTGGAACGAGACCTGCTCATCAGGGATATCCGACAGCTCGCCGGAATCCACATTATAGAAGTGATGATGCGGATGTGTCGTCGAGTCATAGAACTTACGCACCGGATCGACCATGACTTCTTTGACCAGGCCGCGTTCGCTGAACAGATTCAGGGTGTTATAGACCGTGGCCTTTGAGACACCGCTGCCAGAAACTTTCAGCTGCTCGATGATGTGATCGGCCGAAAGATGCTGCGGCCGTTCAAACAGGATGCTCGCAATCTTGACGCGCTGTGGCGTCGGCAGAATGCCGTGTTTGTCAAAGAGAAAATTGAGCTCTGACCTGGTCATCTTTCCAAGTCCCTGAGAGTTGTGATTCGTGGAGTATAGCCCACTTTTGCGAGGTGCTGCGCGCGCTACAGTGACCTACCCTTGCAGCAGGACAAGGAGGTCTGGAATGCCTATTCAACTGCGCGGGTTTTCGCTCTACGAATTGCTTATGACCCTGGCACTGGTCGCGGTACTGCTCGGCCTCGGCCTGCCGTCGTTCTCCGGCATCGTCGCCCGCAACCGGATGCACACCGAGATCAACGCGTTGTTTCACGCTATTCATCTTGCGCGCAAGGAGTCGATCATGCGGCACAAGGTCGTGTCGATTTGTCCGAGCCACGACGGTCTGAGCTGTGAGCCCGGCCGCGACTGGTCGGCCGGTTGGCTCATGTTCGAAAACGCCGATCGGGACGAGCCACCGCGGCGCGACGCCGGCGAAGCGCTGTTGCAGACGCATACGGTCGGCGAGAATGTCCGAGTCACAGCGAATCGGCTTGGATTTACGCTTCGGGCAACAGACAAGCGGGCCACCAATGGCACTTTTGTGGTCTGTGACACGGCGGGACGGGTAGCGCCGCGGGCGCTGGTTGTCAGCTATACGGGCCGGCCCCGCGTGGCACTAAAAACGCCCCGCGGAACGTCGTACCAGTGTCCGGATTAAGTCAAATTTGCGACCCCGAAATAGACCGTTTGTCGGACCGATCCAGCCGCTCGTCAGTTATATGAGAACGTCTGGACCGCCCGCAGTATATTGCCCGCATGAAAAAACGAACCCAAAAAGGCTTCACGCTCTATGAGCTCCTGATTACGGTTTTGATCGTCGGCGTCGTGCTGTCGCTCGGAATCCCGAACATGTCGGAGTTCACAGCCAATAGCCGAATTACGAGTACGGCCAATGACCTGCATGCCGCGTTCCACATGGCGCGCAGCGAAGCGGCGCGTGCGAAGGACAATATCACGATCTGCGCCAGTGCGAACTCGATGGATGCCGCTGCCGATTGCGGCGGCACCTGGGACCAGGGCTTCATCGTCTTCGTCGATACCACCGGCGATCTTTTGCGCAACGGCGTTGACGAAACGGTTCTCAGAGCGCATCCGGCGATCGCGGATGGCGTCACGTTGGCCATAGAGAACGACGCGACGTTTTTCAGCTACGGCCCGTCAGGGCTCGGCCGGGGCAATGTGCTTGGCAATCAGGCAATGACGCGAGTCGTTATTTGCGACGAGCGTGGCACCCAAGAGACGGCCAGGGATTTCTCTGCCGCTCGCTTGTTTGTTGCGACACCGCTCGGGCGCGCAACAATCATTCGCGACTTTGACACGGTCGAAACTGCATTGGCGTCAATCGGCAAACCCTGCCCGTAGTCGCTCGCTGTATATATTAAGGAATAGATTCGATGTTGATGATTCACGAAAATGGCGCACACCGGCAACAGCGAGGATTCTCGCTCGTCGAGGTATTGATCGCGCTGGTTATCATGTCGGTTGGCATGCTCGGCATCGCCGGCCTGTATGTGCAGAGCATGCAGGCAGGCCGCACCGCGACGTTTCGGCATCATGCCGTAACGCTCGCCGGCGACGTTGCCGACCGTATTCGGGCCAATCCAACCGCTGGCGCGGCCTACACCGCGGTGGGCGGTGCTGACAATAGCTGCGTTGACATGGGTGTGAACTGCAGTGCACCGCAGATGGCAGCGCACGATATCTTTCTTTGGACCGATCAGGCGCAAGATACGCTGCCGGCGGGGACCGTTACGATCACATACGACGGCGCCGTAACGCCGCCCACTTTCCTGATTGAAGTCAAATGGGTCGAGGCCGGTGAAGACCTCGACTACACAATCCAAATTCCGGTCATAGGGTCTTGAGCATGGCTAGCAGACAAAAAGGCATGACCCTGGTTGAGCTGATGGTCGCACTTGCAATCGGCTCGTTCCTGATGATCGGCGCCGTACAAATTTATAACCAAAGCCGCCAGGCATTTGTCATTAATGAGTCCATTGCGCGCGTGCAGGAAACGGCGCAATTTACTATGGATACCCTCGAAAGTGATCTGCGGATGGTCAGCAACTGGGGTCGCAACAGCCGCCCGCAAATGGTCGAGGGACGCTCGTTGTCGGCCGCATCCACGGGCGCTGCAGCCGTTGCAAACCCCATAAGCCTGCCGGCGCCTCCTGATTGCGGCGCAGATTGGTCACTGAACCTGTCGGCGATAGTCGATGGGGAAGACAATTCTTACAGTCTGCTTTGCGCGGCCGAAGGGGGCGCTGGTGCACAACCTAATTCCGACGTCATCACGGTTCGTCGCGCTTCGGTCAACCCGGTCGCCCCGTTGGATGGCCAATTGCAGATCCAGACGACACGCGTTCAGGGAAGGCTATTTTCTGACGGCAATGTACCCGACGGTTTCAACACGGACATAAACCCGAACACGGGCGAACCCAATTCGACGACACACAATCTGATTATCAATACTTATTACGTTGCAGCGGATTCGGAGCTCATCCCCGGATCACCTGCGCTGCGGCGCAAGTCTTTGGGTGTCGGACTTGCCGGACCTATCATCATCGACGAAGAAGTCGCACCCGGCGTCGAGAATATCCAGATCCAACTCGGCGTTGATGTTGACGAAGACAACACGGTCGACCGCTATGTGAATCCGGGCGATGGTATTTATGATCCGGACGACGCGGCCTACATACCCGGCGCCCGTATCATCACCGCGCGGCTGTGGATCGTAGTCCGTGGCATCACGCCCGAGGTTGGCATACAGGACAACCGCGACTACGAGCCAGCGAACATGGATCTCGGCGTGCCGACTGACAATTTTCGCCGCATGCAGGTATCCAAGACGATTCTTTTGCGTAACGCACGCACCTGATCCAGAGAAAGACAATGAATACAATGACTCAATTTCAAAAACAGCAAGGCGCGGCGCTCATCGTCGGCCTGATCATGATGGTCGTCATTACGGTTCTTGCCATCTCCGGTATGAATACCGCGACGACGGAACTCGCAATGGCACGCAACGACCAGAACTACGAGAACGCGTTTCAGTCGGCCGAAACCGGTCTGGAGCAGGCGCTGGCACAAGGGTCATTCCAGGCCTTCGCCGGCAATACTGTCCTGACTCACACCTACGGCAATGAATCAGTGTCCTCCGAAATCGTCTATGAAGATTCGACGCACGTTCCGGACGCAGCGTTCAGCCTCGGCGGTGGCGTCAAGGCCTATCATTTTCTTGTGACAGCGACAGCTGAGTCTCGTCGCGCACCTGGATCACCGACCGATCGCGACTCGTTTGCGACTCATTCGCAAGCGTTTTACGTCATTGGCCCGGAACAAAACACGATCAATTAAGCGGTAAGCGAAACGGAGCTCCCTCATGAAACTCAGATTTATATTTACCGCGCTGATGCTTAGCCTGGCTTTGACGGCCGCAGCAGATTTCCGAACGATTGTGGAAGGCTACGAAGTAGCGCTCGACAATGTACGGCTGCCGCAGACCGAGTCCGGCACCATCGCGTTCAAGAAGTGCAGCGAATGTCCTTACGAGACAAAGCGCGTTGCTGCTGACGCGACCTGGGAGGTCAACGGCGCCGCTATGACGCTCAAAGACTTTCGCCTGAGAATGTCATCTCTATCCGAGCCCGGCAACAGAACTATTACTGTGGGCCACCACCTCGAGAAAGACGAGATCGTTCGCGTAACGATCTGGATCTACTAGGCCGTGGACAGGACTTCAGAAGGAAAGAAAATGAATAGGGTAATTCGAAAAACAAAATGGACTGGCCTCGGGCTGCTGTTAGCGTTGACCTGTGGCGCGCCGGCGATCGCGGACGACACCGAGCTGCTGCTGGTCAATCCCACTGCGGATACGCAGACGAAACCGAACGTTTTGCTGATTATCGATTCGTCAGGCAGCATGGGTAATAACTCGGAAGAAACGCGCGAGGTCTACGACTCCACCGAGACCTATCCCGGTGCCGCAACGCCGTGCGATCCGGCATACCTGTACTGGACCGAATTCAAGAGCGTTACGCCGAGCTGTGATCCCTCGAATACCCAGCGGATCCTGAAAACGGCCTTTGTCTGTGACCACGCTACGAGGCAGCTGCAGGGTATCGGCATCTACCGCAACGCGATGGCGCAGTATCGCGCCGGCAGCTCCGGCTTTTTTAGCATTCTCCTCGGCCTGGATACGGAGCGCTGGCAGAAGCTTGAAGACGGCAACGAGACGGGCCTG
>JAOTUB010000036.1 GCA_029864095.1 Gammaproteobacteria bacterium
GCTGCAGATACTCCAGTAGGGTATTGGATGTGACAAGGTTGTCAAAGTAAGTCTGCTGCTGCTCCATGCTGATTTGCGCTAGGCCGAATGGCACCTGAATAATCTTATTAACGTAATCGGCACCCTTGACCGGGCGAATTTCATCGTCTTTTAACTCGGGCGCGTGGTACTTGAGTTTGATCGATCGTTCTATGATGTCTTTGTTGAGGCGTACAACAAGGATGATGCCCTCGAGATCGGACAGCAGTTTCATGGATTCGAGGACCTCGAGCGCATTAACAGCCAGACATCGCTTCAGATCGTCCACGAAAATCACCGCCCGCTATGCGGCCTGCGTAGAAAAATCACCTACCGCATCGTTCATCGCTCTGAAGCTGGCGTGATAAAAGGACAAGGGGCTGTCGGCGGCCTCGTCGTCGCTGTCTTTCGATTTCTGGACGACGTTGGATGGGTAGAGATCCACCCCAAGTCCGTCAATATTGCCGGACAGCTCGAATCCAGCGAGCAAAGTGAAAGTGGCACGACCGATGGTCGCGGCCGCGGATACCGACGCGCTCTTTTTCTCATCCTCTGTGCCATCGGAGTCCGCCCAGCGCTTGATCGCATCTCTAAGCACATCCAGCATCGGTACGATCAAGTGGTCCTTTCGCTCGTAGCGCCAGGCATTGAACCAAACCAGCACGATGTTGTTCCGCTCGGCAACAGGCGACCGAATGTAATGCATCAAGGTTGTTTTACCAGAGCCCCAATCATCGAAGACTCCAACCGCAAATCGCGGCGGGCTGTATTCGATTATTTCGGCAAGTGCCCTCCGAGCTGCCGAAATCCAAGCTCGGGATTCTCGGCTGGATCTTCGAGAAAAATCTTGAATATAGCGCACTAGTCCATGGTTTAGTTTCCCCAACTAGCGAGCTGTTGTTGGCGTTTGAATTTCTATTGGCGCGTACAGGGTTTTCGCATCGGCAGGCGACGAAACTTGCGTTTTGTACCGTCCGTGAAACAGTAATCGTTGTGACGACACGTTTGATCCTGTTTCATTGGATAAAGAACATGAAAACGAAACTTTCAGATTCTATACGGTTTAGAGAATCCGTCATTGCGACATTCAACTTGTACGTTGTTGAACGCAGTGTTCACTCGACACCGATTGAAACTAGTGAGTTCACGGCAATCGGCGAATATCCATCGGTCTGACGACGCGTTAATAAGCTTTGCGCGACGGTGGCTGTTGGCACCGGCGCAACGATACGTTTGTTGTCTACGTTCGTTCGATCGTCGTCGAGCGAAAAGTCCAACCGCCGTTAGCCGACGGCACTCTGTTGAAGCCGACCTTCGCCCAATAGCGGGTAATCGAGGGTCGGCACGACCCGCTTTTCCGGCGCCCCAAGTGGACGTTGGCCGTCCCGGCCATGACGCACTGCCGTGGTGCCCGCGATCGTAGGGCGTTGTTAAATATGGGAAAAAAAGTGACTTATCGGCTGAGTGGTGTTCGGGTCTTTCCGCATAGGGTGAGATGGGACCGAATGCACATGTTTTGCTTCGTTCGTTGCGAACATGTGAAAAACCAACCAAGTGCAAAACAATAAGCCTTTTCTTGGCTCATGGTTGAAATTTTTAGCCCATATACTACGCTTACTGTGTAAGCGGTTGAACATAAAGACAACTTTACATAACGCTCCGATTTGTCGCGCACAGACAACAAGAAGTTGCGACGGACATCAGTGTACGTACGGGCTGGCGCGGATTCTGGCTCAGTGGCCAGCTCGCTTGTCGCTGGATGTCCCCGCGCGCCTAATCAACGCGAGGACACAACACACCGAACGCACAAACAATCCTTAAGGAGACAACCATGGTCGAAGCAGTAGGCCCGGTCTGGGCCGGGGGATTTCAGCACATTACATCGGGAGAGGGCGACCGACGCCACGTCATGGTGTTTCTCCCGGACAAGCACAACGACGAGTTGCAGAAAGAGGGTAAGCCGCCGGTCTACTATTGGATGCCGAACTATGTTCGGTTGGCACGCGACGGCGAAAACGGTCCGTTCAAGTTCCATTTGATCCGCTTTGTCGGAATTCAGGGCGCGGACACCAATGTCGGTGGTGCAGGTGAAGTTGCAGGCGGCGTGATGTCGTTGAGCACGACGTCAGGGTTCCCGCCGTCCGTTCTGCAAAATGCTCACGATGAACTGCTGGAACGATTCCGCGGCAGTAGCGATCGATACTGGGGCTGGCGGGTTCCCGCGACGCCAATGTTCCGGCCGATACCGATCGTCAGCAACATCACGACGATTACCAATCTGTCCCCGAACGCCGACGGCTCAACGCCATCGCCTGCGGCGTCGACGCCCGCAACCCCGGCCCCTGCAGGGCCGACCGATGCTGGCGGTGGAGACACTGCGCCGCGCGTGCGAGTCGTGCGCGATCATGCCGGCCGCTCGATTGTGCCTATCGTGGAGACACCCGCGACAATTGTCGACACGCGCCGTGCGCTGCGTGACCTGGTTGTAAGTAATCGATCCCGTAGCGCGAACGTCGACCCGTGGGCGTGGCGTCTGCAAGGGCAGGGTTCCGGTGCCATCGTACCCACCGCCGAGAACGCGTTCTCCGGCCTGATCGGCAGCTTGCCGACGGCTATCCTGTGGCAGGGTTTTCGCGGCAGCTACAGCCCGATTGCCGTGTCCCAGGCCATGAAGCTGAAGCTCTGGACGCAGTCTTTACGCATCAAGATCACCGGTAATTGGGAGAGCATTTTTCAGCATTTCTCCGCGGCCCTCAGTGGCAAGTACCTGTTTGCCAAGGTCGACATCCAGGCCGAGTTCAACAAAATGGTGACGAACGGCACGGTTCGGGTCGAACTGGAGATCGACGGTACGCTGCCCACTTCCGACGAGATGAGGAAGAAAGCGGAAGAGCGTGCGGACCTCATCACCCAGAAGTTCATCGAACTGGCCGAGAAGGCGATCTTCAATGTGGAGGAGCCCAGAGTAGAGCCTGCCGAAGCCAATGCCGGCGGTGGCTGGTGGGGGGTTGCATTCTCGATGAAATACCGTCGTGACGAACGAGCACTGAATCTCGAGTACGACCAGACGATTAACGAGCAATACTTGCACGATCACAACATCAGCAGCTCGCTCGAAGGCTTCTTCGATGTCATCCAGAACGATCCGGACGCTGAGCGGCAGTACTTCACGTCGCTGTACCTCGACGATTGGAACCGGAAGATCCGGCGTATAATCAAACCGGTCGTCAACTGGCCGGACGCGAGCAGGAATTGGGTCGGTGACCCGGTGGAATTCGTCTCGGCACAAGTCGGGTATCCCGATACGCACGGCGAGTTGAGTTGGGCCAGTCACGTGTTCACGGCACAGGACACGGGCGATTCTTCACAGTGGATTGCAGAGAGCGTCAAGAAAGACGAGTCCGAGGTCCGCTCGCCGCCGGCCGGCTGGGCGCCGGACAAATCGTTCATCAAGCGCTCTGTGCACCTCAAGGAACCGCCGGGCGCGTCGGACAACCCGTTCGTGCGACTGAGCATCGAGAAGAACGTGATCGAACTCGATCCGGGCGAGCACGGCACGCTCAGCGACACGATGAATATCGAGGTTCGTGCCGATTCGGTTGGCAAGCTCGAGGTGGGTCCGGTTTATCTCAACGCGGTACTTAGCGATCCGACGCAGACCGTCGAGGTCGAGTTTCAGGCCGACGGTCAGGACCACGACGGCAATGACCGACCGGTCGAGCGCTTCCTCTGGCAACACGCCGACCAGAACGAACCGCGGATTTGGGAGATCTATACCGGAGACCTCGACTATCGCCCAAGCTACCGCTACCGGGTACACGTCGTAGTCAAGGGCAGCATTTTCAGTGCCGGCCGCGAGTGGTGGGGGGAATGGAACGAGATCCAGGGCAATGGTCCACTAATGGTAGAGGTGCCGACGCCCGAACAGGCCGCAAGCTCGCGGCTCATCGTCACCGGAACGACGGGTCTCACCGAAGTGGCGACCGGACCGGGCGAGCCACCGGTTACAGCGGAGCCGGCAGAGGTCGTTACGCCGGTGGCGCCCGCGGAACCCGGAGAGCCCGGCGGTCCGAGCGTGCCCGCTGAACCGGGCGCACGCAGCGAACCGGCCGAACCGCGCGAAGTCGCCGAAGGCGAGACACCGGAGGAACCCGAGCCACGTACCGTCACGGAGGTCGGTGAGAGGGGGGCACCGCCGGAGGCAGGCGCCGCGGTCGAGCCTCGCGAGGTCGCTGGTGCGGAAGGGGCACCCGAGGAAGCCGAGCGCTGGCGCTATAACTAGTGAGCAGGCCGGCTCCCATCGTTGAGCGCGCGACGGACGCGGCAGCACTTGGTCCGGCCGCCGATGCGGATTGGACCGTAATCGCGGCTGCCGGTGCAATATCCGGCCGTGAAGTCGTCGCGATTCCCGACGCTTCGAATCCGCGGCGTCGGGGCCAAGGGCTTGGACCGATCCAGTATTACCGATACCGGGATGCGGTCATCGCCTTTGGGGCCGACGGGGCGCCAATATTCGGGTTAACGCTTATCGTGTCCCGCGACCCGCCGCCGGACGAGCATTTAACGGTGTCCAAGCTTATCGTCGGCGGCATCGTCAACATGGACGTTACGATTGCTGCGCCAGCGAACATAGTCACGGGCCCTCAATACCGTTGCGGCACTGCCGACGAAGAGCTTCGCCCGCTGTTCGTTAGATCGTCGGACTGGGTGCTGAAAACTGCTGGGGGCGACGGCGTACCCATCGTCTCGGCCAACGCATCCGGCACAGCCACGACGGCAAGCCTTGCCTCGCATCTCGATGCGGACACGACCCGGTCCGTGGTCGCGGCATTAAGGAACGAAGCAAGTGACCTCGAATTGAGCTGGACGGCTCGTTTTCGAGCGCGCGCAGCGCCGATCGAAATCGAAGTCCGCGGACAATGGGCGACGGTCCACGACCATCTCTCCGGCGGCCACCCGCAAGGTTATCTGACCCAGGCCGAACTGCGACGCGCCTTTGATGATATGTTGGCTGAAGGCCTGTTCACGGTGTATTCGAGTTCGCGGCCGAGCAGCGAAACGGCACTCGACAGCACGATTACCGACGCCATATTTGCAGGCTTTCGTCGCAATGCCTATTTGTTGCTGACCCGCGAAAGCACCCACCTCCAGGCCACCGACCCCGAAAATATCTATCAGCTTCGATCGCGCCCGGCGCCGTCTTTCGAGTTTTCCTTCGTCGAGGAGGTGACCGGGGACCGGATTGTCGAACTGGAACGAACGGTCGAACTGCGGCACCTGATTCAGAGCGCCCTCGGGGCCTACCACTGGGACCGTTTCGTCAAAATCGTCGTTGCGGAGACCGAGACCGGACAGCCTCGTGAGGTTCGGCGCAAGGCCCGCAGCCGGGCGAATAGGCTTGGAACGGTTGATCAGCCTGTCGCAGAGGCGATGCCGGCACCGCAGATTGTCGCCAGAAAGGGGCGCCAGGGCAGTATCGAGACCCGGCTTGCGAACAACGTCGCCCTGGCGTCGCCCGCGGTTCTCGCGGCCAGTGATGCGGCAAAACCTGTAGCCGTCAATGCTGGAGTATCGTATTGGGCTGTCGCAGATACGATGCTGGTTACCAACGACAACCGGCGGTCGTTGCCTATTATCGATAACGCAAGTCGGCCACCATGGCCCGATCGAAGGGTGTCGCGGACCGGTTGGTATACGCCCGAGTTCGAAGTCGTCATGCCGACGACCAATGCCACCCACACAAATAGTCCATTTACTTTTCGCTTTGAGCGTTCCGGCGCCACGTCCGACGGTGAGCCCGGCTTGGATGCCACCATACTGTTCACGTTGCGCAAGCGGCAACCGTCGGCTGCTGCGGCGGCAGTTTCAAACGGTAGATTCCAGCGGGTACAGGAGGTCACGGCGAAACAGCTCACCGTCCACCTGACGATTCCGTTCAGGGACTCCGCCGGGCGGACTAGAAGGCACGCATTTCCTGCGGAAATTACGCTGTCCGGCAACGAAATCCAGGCGCGGGTCGCGATTGTCAACGAATGGGTACGATTGGCCTACGGCGTGCTGGCATACCCGGATTTTCAGACGGAGCCAGCCCAGGTTCGAGTTTCATTCAAGTTCGAGGGTTACTACGAGATCCCCGAGCAACAGTCGCCTTACCTGGTGGGCGGCAAAACGGCCGTGGTGGAAGTCGCGTACAACGCGGCGGATGTCGCGGCAGTCCGGCACGCGGATACCGCCGTACTCGATGCCGTGAATTTCGTATACCACGATTCATTTGCGTCATCGCAGCTGCAGAAGGAATCCGCCGAGCGGGTCACACGGTCGCGAGGTGTCGATACGTTGCGGCCTGTGAAAACAGGCGTCGCCAAGGTGTCGCCGCCATTGATGCTGGCCAGGCCGCCGCGCAACAGGCGCTATGGAATCCGGCATTTCATGCGCCAGCAGGTCGTAGACCTACTGGTGCCATGCGCAGGTTACGGCGCGGTGTACACTGAGGTCGCCAGCGGCGAGGAACGAGCCATTGGCTGCAGGGACGCGCTGCGCCTGGGCGAGATCGAATATCGGATGTACGAGGAAATAGGTGCTCTTACTTCCGACCGATTCCGCGTGCTGCGATCGTTACAGCGACCGGGACGCTTCATGGTGTTGCCGAGCAGTTACCGCATCTCGCGCATGGATCACGATACCGACGATCCATACCGGCCGATGGTGATGGTCTACAGTTCGCTCGACGTGTCAGCGCCCGAGAACAACCGTGTCATCTTCGACGTTGGTCTCGAACCGGACCTCGCGCCTTTCGAGCGAGCGGCGATCCGGTCCGCGCTCAGGGAATACGCCCAGTCGCCGGTACTTGAGTATCCGACCGAAATTGAGAGCGACGCCAGCTACACGTGGGCCGTACCGTCCGGCGTAACGGTGGAACAATTCCGAATGCCGAACGGATTCCGTGTAGCGCTCAAGACAGACTTGGCATCCGCTTTGTTACTCAAGGAGATGCTCAGCTCTCCCCTCGGACTCAGCGGCAGCGTGTCGCTGAGAACGGCCGACGGTGTCACCCACCGCACGAACCTCGATCTCGGGCTGCGAGACATTATCGGACCGTGGGAAAGAGGGCCGCTCGGCATCGATGTGGCGGACAATGGTGAACTGCAGCTGTCGAATCACACCGAGGCTGCGGTAGACGTCGCAGCGGTCCACGCGTACTCAGCGGACGACGAGCTTCGTATGGTGGTACCGGTTGAGCAATCAATCGCAGGCGAGGAACGAATTGACGTCGAGGGTACAGAATTATCCACGGACGACGCGCTCTACGCGGAGTTTGAATCGTCCACGAGCGGGACCGAATGGCCCGCGGAAAAACGTTTATACGTCGAAGACGTATTCACTAACATAATCCTGATCAATCTCATCAATCTCGAGAACCGTGGTCTGGCCGCGGTCGTCGTTGACGTTGAGATACCTTCGATCACTTTCTCAGGATCGGAAATGCTGGACGATCTGAACGGCATTGCCGAGATCGCCGTGGTTCTTCCCCTGTTCAGCTTCATCGCGAGCGTGGCGCTGCGGATCCGCGTACGCGCGGTTGGGGGCTCGGCTACGGGAGAGTCCGGCCGATGGATCGATTGGGACCTCAAGGAAGATGGTCACGTAATCAGTATTACGCCAGCAATGATAAATCAATAAAACAGACACCTCAGGAGCGGTCGCCATGGCAAATCAGCATCCGAATACCGGCAGAACGGCAGACGTAGCAGACGAATTCACGGTCCGTTACTACAGTAATGGAGAACCGGCGACGCTTGAGCTGGAGCCGGCGGCGTACTCAGTGCGATACAAGCCGAACATTCGGCGAGAGCCACGTGACAAGTACATAGATTTCCTGCCGTCGTACGGCATGCACGTGTATCGGGCGCGCGACAGACTGACGAGCCGCAACGAACTGTTGCAGTCTATCGCGGAGCAGGACGGCGAGAATGACGTTGAGTACGCGACACCGGTGTTCCGTCGCGCCCGGGGCTCGCAGGACCTGATATACGTCAGCAACAGGTTTCTCGTCATGCTGAAGGCGGACACGACCAACGAGCAGATTGACACGTTGAACGCCGAACATGACGTGGAGCAAGTTGGCGAGCTTGCGGACCGGGAGTATATCCTCAAGGTGAAACACGCGGGCATCAACGTCGTTGATACGGCGAACCACTACTTTGAAACCGGACTGTTCGAGTATGCGGAGCCCGACCTGATCAAGAGGCGGGCCGTCAGAGCAACAGCTGTCGCCGAGGACCGAGATCGGGCCACTCCGGCTAGTCGCAGTGAGTTTCTCAGCCAGCAATGGCATCTGACGAAGGCGAAGGTGACGGATGCATGGAACCTGACGACCGGAGCAAGCTCAGTGCGGGTTGCCATCCTTGACGATGGTGTTGACACAATGCATCCAGAATTTGTCGGACGCCTGGGCGATCAGCACGACTTTTCGAGTGGCCAGAATGACGGTAACCCAAAGAGCTCTTTTGATAAGCACGGCACGGCCTGTGCGGGTGTTGCCGTCGCTGGCGGCGTGAAAGCTTACGGCGCAGCTCCGGGCTGCAAGCTGATGGCCGTACGGTACCCGACGAGCCTCGGCGTCGCCGAGGAAGCCACAATGTTCCGCTGGTCGGCCGATCACGGCGCAAGCGTAATCAGTTGCAGCTGGGGGCCGCCCGATGGACAAGGCACGTTTGACCCGATCCCCGGGCCGACGGCAAGTGCAATCGACTACTGCGTCGAGCAAAAAGGCGTGCCCGTTTTCTTCGCCGCCGGAAATGGATACGAATCCGTCGACGACGACGGCTACGCCAGTTATCGCAACGTCATCGCGGTTGCAGCATCGACAACAGAGGAAACGCACTCCCCGTATAGCGACACGGGCAATGCTGTTTCGATCTGTGCACCGAGCAACGGTGGCTCTCTTGCGATCTTCACCACCGACCGCCGGGGATCTGCCGGTTACAACACGGGTAGCCTCAGCGCCGGGGATGCTGCCGGGGACTACACCAACTCCTTCGGCGGCACATCGTCGTCAACACCGCTGGTTGCCGGCATCGCAGCATTGATGCTATCCGAGAACGCGAATCTGACGCCCGCGCAGATCCGCGAAATTCTGGAAAAGACAGCTGATCGCATCGATGAAGCGAGCGGGAATTACACCACCTCGCCTCGCTGGGGAGCACCTTACAAGCACAGCCCTATGTACGGGCATGGACGCGTCAATGCCCATAGCGCCGTCAACTGGGTGCGGAATAATGGTCCCACGGGTCCCGCTGTTCCCGCGACCGGGGGGCCGACGATCACCGGGCCGGGCACATACAGCCGGTCCAGTACGAAACCGCCCTGTTTCACAGTTGACGCGTCGCCACACACGCATTACGCCGTCGAGGTCTGCACAGATTGGCAGTTGTTAGGGCCGCAAGACAGTCGCCCTGCCCGCACCCCCACAAATTTCTTTGCCTCCTGGCGAACCGGTACCGACAGACCCGCGTTTGCGACGGGCTCTCAGTTCGTATTGCCTGACGATGCTTGGGAGCGGCTCCGCTGGGCCGATCGGCTGTATTTTCGCGTGTGCAGCAGCAGTTCGTCCGAGCGATGGGAGGGCACCCGCTTCTCGATCCGCGCGAGCGAGGCGAGACAAGCCCCGTCGATTACAGTGACCGGCGTGCTGCCCACGACAGGGGCGGGGACATCGATTCGTGGTCCGGTAAGTTACGACGCAGGCACGGCTACGCCACCAACGTTCGACGTCGATCCGAGCCCCAATTCTCATTACGCCGTGGAGGTCTGCACTGAAGCGCGGCTACTGGGACCGCAGGAGGGTCGTCCCGAGCGTACGTCGTCCAATTTCTATGCGTCCTGGCGGAGTGGCACGGGCCAGCCGAACCTGACGAACAACTCGATATTCAGATTGCCTGCGGAGGCCTGGGGGAACCTGAAGTCGGCCAGGCAGCTTTACTACAGGGTCATTACCAGTGCGTCCGGCAGCGAGTGGCAGCAACACCGCTACTCGACGGCGACTGGAGACTGGGCGTCCGCGCCCTTCGTGGCGTTGACCGGAAACCGGTCCGTTCGCGACGAAATCTTCCAGCCAAGTGACAGTGCGCCCACGCAGCTGGCATATCCGTCCGGCGAGGTCTTCGACGTCGTCGCTGCCGACGATGTGCCCGAGCCTTTCGCAGCTCCGGAGGGTCACGTAGTGCCCCTTATCGACATTCGCGGGCGCAGGCGCGATTATCTGTCGGCTAGTTTCATGGTGCGTGACTTCTGCGCGCCAAGCGCTGAATTCGTACGTATAAGCCCCAGCCTAGTGGATGGACTGCAGCGCTTGCGCGACGCGATCGGCGGAATTCGGATCATGGCGGGCCACATCCGCAGTACCGAGGTGACGCGCGCTAACGGTGCGGCCAAATACCTCGTATCCGGGCTAGGCGCCGTCATTCAGACCGGTCGTCGCTCGCCGCTCAAGCTGGCCAGGGCAGCACTTGAAAACGTCCGCCTGAATAAGATCGTCCTCGGGCTCTATGCGGATCGGTTACTGGTGGCACTTCAGTCTGCCGCCGGCGTAACCGCCTATGCAGCGCCTGGTGCAGAGCTCACCACGGCGGAATTCCGCGCCTGGGTCGATGAGCAAATTACGGCGATCAGGGCGGGACGTTCGGTGACCGTCGAGCGACCAAGCATTGACGGTCCGAGCGAGCACGTTGCGAGTGCGCCGCCACCCCAATTCATGGTTGATCTCCTCGACCACCAGTGGTTCGGAGTCGAAATCGCGACGCGTCCGGAGTTGCTTAACGCGCGGGACTACCAGGACGAGCGGCGCACGTCGCCGAATTTCTACGCGTCTTACAGGCGTGGACTGTCGCATGCGGAAGGCAGCACCGTATTCGCAGTCCCGGTGGCAGTCTGGGAAAGGCTGCGGACGTCGCCGACGCTCTACTATCGGGTGCTGACGTCCTCTACCGAGGAGAGCTGGCAGAACACCAGGACGTCGCTGCCGGATGATCAGGCAGATAACGCGCCGTTCATTACCGTCATTTCGCGAACGGAAAAGGCAAGCCGAATCGCGCCGACCGCGCATGCCGGAGAAGTGATTGTCGATCCGGCGGTCGCAGCATCCAGGGACGAGGAACTCTGGCGTCGCTGATGGTGACTTGCCGGAACTAGGGCGAACTTCAATGGCATCAATTCGGTGTGAAGCATCAGTGCCGCGTTCGGGCCTGTTCGAAGTTCTGCCGTCGTTCGAAGTAGATCCGACGCCGAACCCGTTCTACGCCGTGGAAATTGCGAGCGACCCGCGTCTCTTCGTATGGGCAAACCGCCGCGAACGCGATGCAACTAACTTCTTCGCCAGTTGGCAGGACAACGCGCCGCTCAGGTCCGCGCAGCGGTACCGGCCGCCGGCGCAGGCGTGGAATGCGCTCAAGAACGGGCACAGGCTCTACTACAGAGCCTGGACTTCTGCCGATCCCGGCCGATGGCAGGATTTCTCGACGACGACACCGGATAGTGACGCGGCAGCTGCTCCCTTTGCCCGCGTCTTCTCGGTATTCCATTTGCCGACCGAAACGGACTTGGTCGCAGACTATGGGGCGCGAAGCGAACAGGCCTGGAGAACGGCGTCACGCCTGCCCGAGGTGAGAAGGCTTGCCTCGCTCGACAACCTGGAAGTCGTCATTCATCCCCATCCCTTCACGATTGGCCGCTTCGATCCGCGGACCGCGGAGTGGGTCGTGATCGTCAAGGCGCAAGAAACTGAAGCGCAGGTTGTCCGCACAACAATTGCGCGGCTGGACTTCCAGACTCTGCAATTAGTCGAGGTACATACTTTCGACGATCCGCAACGGCCGGTGAGCGATGTCGACGCAACCGCCACGATGCGTCGAAATGCGCCGTTCGACGATATGGTGACTTGGCTCGTGGCTCCTGACCGGCTCAACAGGCTCGGTACGTTGCGGGCATTCGAAGGATTTGCCGGGGACTTCGGTGGCGTACAAATCGTCGATTCACTCACAGGGCGGCTCGTCTATTCGGCCAGCACCGTCTGGAACGGGCGCGGGAGACACTTGGTGCCGTGACAGCGGAATCCACTCATTGCAGTAGAGCATGGCTCTCGGTAGTCGGGTTCTTGGCGCTTGCGCTGCAAGGGTGCTCGACGCCAAGTGAGATTAAGAGGGCTTCACAGAAACAACTCGAGCTCATTGGTGCGCTCGATACGGCCGTAAGGGAGCTCCAGGCATCCGTCGACCAGTTCCACCGTGACCAGGCCAGCCTGATCCGTATTGAGGGCCGCATGCAAATCGCGAAGGCGGCCGTGCTACTCGCGACCGACGAAGATGCTGACACAACGGCAGACGAACTGTTCAAGATGTTCGAGAATGAGGTGCATCCCTGGATTCTGGGTGCGTTTGCCGGTCCGATCATCGCGTCTCGAATTGCGTCCCTCGAGCAAAGAATCCAGCAAGCAACCAGTGCAGCGGTCAGGCAGCAGCTTACTATCGAGCTGAACAGACTCAGAGTCCAACAAGCACAGCAATCACAAAAGCCGGAGACTGTGGCCCGCGTTGAGGAAACTGTGCAGGGTCAGCTGAACGCGGAATTCGCTATCGCCGCCAATGTGCGAAAGAACCTCGAGCTGCTGCGCGCGCAAATTGCGCTAATGAAGGTCATGCAAACTCGCGTTGACGATTGGCTATCGATCGACCTCTCACCATCTCAGGAACAGATTGACGGACTAACCAGGTCTATCGCGGAGGCGAAGCAGGCGCTGTCAGGAGACAGCTCATGACCAATCGCGTGCGGTTAGCGTGTGTTGCGGCGCTGGTTGCAATGGTTTTGCAGGGCTGCGCGTTCAATCGGGTAAATGTGCGGGACCTGGCTATTCAGCAACAGAATTATTACGCCGAACTGCGCAAGACCCTCGAAGCAGAGAAGGAACTCCTGCAGCGCGGGCTGGAGTTGCAGGTGAACGCGAGCGCGGAGCGCCGCGAGAATCTCGCTCAATGGACACTAGACCTGCACAAAGCCGAGGTCTTGCTGCAGGTCAATCCTGACGTCACCGGCAATGAGCGGCTGTTGTCTAACAAGCTGGCGGAAATCGACTTGGCGGCAATCGAAAATGCTGAGTACAACCGACACGAGGCGGAGCGGGCCGCCGCGTATCTGGAACTATATGACAATCTGATTACGGCAACGAAGGCGTTCGAAAAGAACAACAAAGTCCTCATCGAATACCTATCGGCAAGCGATAGCGAATTTGCATTACGCAATTTGGATGTCGAAGGGGTGGTACGTGCAATATCCGGGATGCGCGATCTACAGGAGTCACTGGGCAAGACCGAGGAGCGCTACGCAGAAGACAAGAAAGCGGAAAACGAGAGGCTTCAAAAGCACATCGAACGTGCGAGAGACGTCCTGCTCAAAGCGCTTGAAGCGGGACAGGGCTAAGGAGGAAAGCGATGGCTGATCTCATGGACTTGAAGAAGTCGGCAGAGGAAGTATTGCCGCTGATCAAAGACCTGTTCTCGCGAGCACGGGGCAATCAGACGAAACAGGATCTGAGTCGGGAAATTGCAGTCATCTCCCGCCTGCAGCGTCTTACCGCCGAAGCGCAAGACAGCACGCCAGCGAGCCTCGAGCAACGAGCGGATGCAATCGTAGCCAATCACACCTCCCTCACTGAGATACTCATTGAGGCTGCTGTCAGCCATTTCGTGGTCGACGAGGCGGAGTTGTTGGCTGTCCGTGTTGAGCATACGGCTCTTGGCAATTCCTTGGGCAGGCTGTTTGAGCGGGCTGCATTCGAGCCAATAACCCAGTTGTTGGATAAAGACACAGTTCAGCAGATCTCGGATTCGCTGACTAAGGCCAGCGCCGATATCGCGGCGAAAACTGAAGCGAAAGCAATACTCGACAACATGATCGGAATTGCTACGACGGCGGCGAAAATTGCGACAAAGTTAGCGTGACTGCAATCACGTTCACATCATGTGAGACCGACCGATGACAGAGAACTTTTTCGATGTACTGGGCGTATTGACGGCTTTTATCACGGTGATGCTCATATTCAGCATTGCAATTACCTCGCTCGTGCAGGCAACACAAGGCCTGTTTCGCTGGCGCGGCCGCAATCTCCAAAATGGACTCGCAAAAATTCTGCGCAGTGTGCGCTACTCCGAGAAAACGGACGAGTCCTCCAAGAACGCTATCTCACTCATTAACGGCGCAGATTCATCATTGATTTCGTCGGTTTTCGATCCGCAAGGTTGGCCAGCAAGAATATTCGGACCGCAGCTGTCCTGGATGGATCCGGAGCAGCTCGACAAAGAGCTAAGGAAGAACCAGCTGAATCTGGACGATGACCAAATATCGAAAGTCTCGGAGAGATTTCGCAACTCTCAGGGAGCCATGCGCAAGATATTCCTGCGCCGAATACGAATGGCGACGATAGCGTGGGCCTTTGCAATAGCGTTTTACTATCAACTAAGCGCGCCACAGCTGCTGCAGGATTTTTCTACAGATCCCAAACTTCGGGCAGCGGCCGAACGAACAGCAGATAAGTTGCTTGAAGGCGCGGATAGGGCGACGGACGGACAACAAGACCCGGTCGCCTATTTTCAGATCGCACCGTGGCGCGAAGAGTGGAAGTTTTACTATGAGCCGGGTGACGGCCAGCGTGGATCGCAGCCGCTGCGGACCACGGCTCGCGAAGGTTTCGACTTCAGGCATGTTCAGTACAGCAACATCATTGGCGTGCTCATTACGGTTGTCCTGCTGAGCATGGGAGCGCCATTCTGGTTCGATATGTTGAAGAAAGTAGCCAACCTGAGAGACATTCTGGGCAAAGCTACTGACGGTGACGAGGCTGCCAAAAAAGGCGACAAGTCGCGCGAGCAAGGTCTGATCGATGACCGCATAGCCCTGCTGCGCGAGCGCGTGCTATCCACGAGCAACCCCTTAGTAAGAGCGTCACTTCAAAAAGAAATCAACGACTTGCGTTTGGTGAAGGCGGGCGCCAAGTAAGCCTCGGAAGACAGCACAGCGGCAACTTGGGACCCTTGGCAATCGAAATAGAATAACTACTGGCACCGGGGTGCCGTGAACGAAGTACTCGCAAACATCTTGGGATCGGCGATCATGATCGCGTTTGTGGGCGTGATCGTAGTTGCGCTTGCGTTGCTCACCGAAACGCTGTTCGCGCTCCGGCGGCGTTGGCTTCGCAAGGGACTGTCGAAGATCTTATTTGATGAGCGGCTGCCCAAGAAATTAGAGGATGTCACAGAAGATTCTCTTCGTGAATACTGCCGCAATGACGCGATTCACATTATTGAGTCCTGCTTTGGTGGACTTGGGACTTCCGACGATCGATTTCGTCGAATATTCGGAGTTGGTTTCGGCCCTATTCACAGGCGTGACATCGAGCGGGCCGCCGAGGAAACGTGCCCCGACCTGAAGCCCTTGGCGGCACGGATTGCAAATCGGCTTGGCGGGCTCGCGCCGCAGCTCACGAGCCGGCTTCGGCGCAGTTCGCGTGCATTTGTCCTGTTTTGGGCAAGCGTAGCATCGGCCATTTACTTTTGGCGCCCAGTGGTTCTCTGGCCGCAGGGGGCGAACGAATCCGGGCTGGCTCAGTTACCTCTGCTGCAATTACTGATGCCTTCAACTGCTACGCCCGGAGTGTTTAGCACCGTCGTCTCGATTGTCGTTACGTCCCTCATAGTGGCCATCGTCGCAAGCCTCCTCGTAACACAGGTCATCGGCGATGAGGACCTAGTGGGAGGTGCGGAACTGGACGAGGGGCGCACTCAGGCAAGGCAGAGGAAGCCGATGATTGGGCGGGATGGGTGCGCAGTCAGAGTCGTTAATTTCGCTGGCGGTGGCTTTGATTCCATTATGCAGCTGGGTGTCGTACACGCCCTCATGGTGATTCAAGGACGACCACCCGATGCGGTTGTCGGTATGTCCACCGGCGCTATTCCCGCAGCTGCGCTGGCCGAAGTCCTCCAGGCGGGGGAATCAAAAGAGGCCGATTTCGCCGACCGAACATGGAAGAAATTGGATGCGTCGGAACAGCTTGAGCTGCAGTCCCACAGGATGCAGGCGCGCGTACGTCGGTTTCAACAGTTTGAACGTGCCGCCTATGAAGCTCGTGAGCGTTTGTACGACGTATTGACTCCGGACGCATATCAGGTTCACTCGAGCGATCCGCTGGCGCCACTCGAGACACCGTTCTTTCAGAAGCCGGAGCGAGATGAAAAAGTCGAGTCGCTTAGCACAAAGTCTGGCCTCATACGCCTGTACAACGACGTCCTCGAAGTCAATGTTCCATTCGACGCTATCGTCCGCGTCATTCGCAGGGTACTTGGATTGCTTGCTTCGGCTGAAATCCAGCGCTGGTACATGCGCTGGTCGCTGCGAGTTCTCGAGTTCAATCGAATCTGGCTCCTCGTTGGGAGTAATCTCCTGGCGGTTGCCCGACTGGTTCCTATGTTCGTGAGACCGCTTGTTGGGACCCGCCGCACCAGGCCACAGTCAGCAGGTTCGCTGATCTTCCGGTTCCCAATTAATGACAAGGTCGGCGCGATCACCATACGTTCCGCAGCATTCCTGTTGTTGCTGGTGATCTGGCTCGGTGGAAGTCTTTTACCGTTCATTCTGGTCACTTTCTCTCCTTTGCCCTTGAAAGAGGAGCTGTGGTTGATCGTTGTTCTTGCCATCGCGTACGCCGCGGTTGCAATGTTCGGGCTAATTGCAACGTATCGATTTGACACAATTAGCCTTGCTGACGCGTTTCGGGATGCGACTCGTGGAGCAGCTCAGTTCACCTGGTTGTTGGTCAAACTGTCGGTCGTACTGATTGGCATCGTGGCGGCCGTGAAGACGATCTGGGACACTGTCGATTTCACATTGATTGATAACTCGGATATTCGGTACGTGCCAAAACAGTGGTTCTCTGATCACTTGGAATCAATACTGTGGTTGATCTTTGAGGCCGTACGAGTCGGTACAGTACTTTTTATAATTGGGGCAGGCATTGTCGGTCTGGCATACCTGTCAACGCGTGGGTGGGCGAAGTACAAGAAATTACGGCTTCCGTTTTCATTCGGCGGCTCGTATCTCCAGAAGCTTCTTAGATACTACAATCTGGACCGCTCGCTACTGCATACGTACGATTTGAGGTCGTTCCTCGTTGAGTTGTTCGACAGCGGATATTTCGGCGAGACCGATCTGAATGAAGTGGTCAGTGACTCGCTGAGGGACGCCAAGGAGCGGTCATCAAACCCAGCGCCGAGTAAGAAGCGGGTCGCTGACTACGGTGGCGACCACCACGTCTCTCCAATACATGTCGGCATTGCCGCCGCTAATGTGCTGGACGGCGACCTGGAGACCATTCCGGAATGCGAACCAGTGGTCGATTCGATTGAGGCGGCGATGGCCCTCGTGCCGCTGTACCCTGCAAAACAACTCGGCGGACGGCTATTCGTCAACGGCACGAACATCGCTCGCGTGCCAACGCGTGCTACGAGCAGTTTCCTGAGGAATCGAGTGAACCCGAAATCGGGTGCGGTGCTGTTGTACAGCGTGTCGCCGTTTCCGATAAGCCGACCAGGACTTTCCGATCAAGAGCATAGTGAAGGACCCTACCTGCAGTTGTGGGACGTTGTTAAACGGGCTATACGGCTGCAGCGGCACCGTGACGCCAAACTCGAGCAGGCACTTACAGACTTCTACACACGCGTAATTCCGCGAAAAAACAAGGAGGGAGAGCTTACAAACCGAATCAGTGTAGATAGGCCGGATGGCCGAAAAGATTTCCTCCGCATGTGGGTGACTCCAATTGAGTCGACTGAACCGCTCAATGCCAATAATCGAATCTTGGATGCGTCGAAGGACGAGCAACGCCGAGTCGTTGCAGAAATAATAGCAGACGGTTGCCGGGCGGCTTTGGAGATCATGATCCGGCCATCGATTGAGAAGCGTGCACCGGGTGGAACTGTCAGCTGCATTCGCGCCGTTCGAAGAAATTGGCGATCGCAGAAACGCGCCGCAAATCTCAAGATGTCGATCGACTCGCTATTGCTACCGGGAAGCAATAGCAAGGTGGGACCCGGCCTGATCAGTATATGTGAACACTGTGCCCTTAATAGGAAGAGCAGGAATACAAGGGAGAAAACACGTGGCCGTCTTCGGCTCAACGAGGATGTCGAAGTGGCGCATTCCGCCTGGCCCCATGAACGCGCAGGGAAGGACAGATCACTGAAAGACCATCCAAGCATCGCGAGAAAGATCGAGACGGAATCCGATAATCTGAGGAAGCGATACAAGGCGGTAGGGCCTTGGCCCGTCTCACGCAGATTGGGTGACTCGACAGAGACTGATCAACGGCCGACAGTCAGCTTGCTGTTTAGCGGCGGCGTATTTCGGGGCGTCTATCAGATGGGTGTGCTGAATGCACTCAATGAGATTCGGCTGCGGCCCGATCTCATCGCCGGTGCATCAATTGGAACGATCACGGCGGCAATGGTCGCCCGAGTCTTCTCAATGGAAACCGAAGAACCTGCAGACGATTGCAGGCTCCCGCGGCCGACGCGTCACAGGCAAATTGCCCAGCTATCCGCGGTCTACTTGGCAGTCGATCGACTAATCTTGACTGATCGCTTCGCCGACTTTGTTCGAAATCTTACAATCCGCGCATCCAGAATCCGTTTTTCAATGCGAGAAGCCGATCACTTCTTTCGCAAGTACGACTATCCGCGTTCGGGCGAATTCAATCGATTAGCCAGAAAAGTCCTGGCCGGTTTGGAGCGCTTGTTCTATATCAATCCGTATCAGCTTAATAAGCTGGTAATGTCAATCAGGAACGAAAAGGACCATACGCTCGTTCCGCAGATTCGCGAATATGTGGAGCAATGGCTGCAGCGAATGAATATCGGGGTTGAGATGCTCGGCGCGGAGCCGTTGCAAGAGCTGATCGAGCAGTACGTGATCCCCGACAAGTACCAGCACGACAAGCAATGCGCACCATTTTCTGCTTTTCTAGACAACGACTTACAGTTCCTTGCAACGGCGACAAACCTGAAGGACGGGACGCTCCAGGTTATTGGAGAACCGCCGCCGGCCGGTCGAGATGAAGAGATCGAGGAATGTTTGATCGAATCGTTGTTGGCCAGCAGTGCATTTCCGGGAGTGTTCAGGCCACGCTGGTCCAAAGATCTGCGCCCGGGATCCGTGGAAGAGGCGCAGTTGATTGACGGCGGCGTCCTGGACAATCTACCGATAGAACCTGTATTCGACTTTCTCAATGGCGTGGCGGCCGCTGATGGGCTGTGTGGTCGTCCAGTTCACAACGGCCTCCCTGCACCGCACCTCGTGTTTGCAGCCTCCCTCGAGGTCGATACACCGAAGCTTGTATATCGAGATGAATGGAAACGATTCGAATGCTACTGGCCGACACTACTTTCAAGGACGAGCGAACTAAAGTACAACATCAAGTCCGACATTTACCGCAAGGCGCAGCAAAATCTGCGTGCGATCCATGATGCAGTGTACGAAGGGAAAGGCGGGGATCCCGGAAGTGTGCACGCATATTTCGAACCGTTCGATGTCGAGGTCGTAACCGTCAAGCCAAAATGGCTTTGCGGCACATTTTCTTTTCACCCGATGCTGGGATTCAGACGGGAACAACAGGCGCGCAGTATTGCCCATGGTTGTGCGTCAACTTTGCTTCGAATTGCATCCGTCGATCGGCAATTTCGATCGGGATGGAACGTTGATTCGAAATGGCTGCCTCAATGCACAACTTTCGACGATGCGTTTCATCGTTGGCAGACTGAAAAGAAAAAATCTTCCACTAATGCTTGTTGGATTCGCCCGAACATACCGTGTCCATATTCGGCAGGCAGACTGTGGGAGCTCAATGATTATCTTCGTAAGAACGGGGACACCAGGGTCCTCGACAAAGTTACGATCAATGAACTAAGCAAGATTCACAAATTTTGCAGTGAACGCAAATCGCACCGTCCCGACTGATGATGGAGCTGACAGGTGCGTGAAATCGTGACGCCTTCGGTGTCCGGCCGTGATTTTGCGCTCGACTTGGGGATAGGTGTTGCCAGGTGGGTGTTTGACGGGTGATTGCGTCAGGGCCGAAGACGCCCTTCGGATGGCGACGCGCGTATCGTCGACGCACAGTATTGATCGCGGTTAATCAGGCAGTCAGGTAAAGAATCAGGATCGTGTAGCCGGTGAACACGACCGACAGCCACCTGAACCACTGCGGCTTAAGCATCATCAGCACTATCAGGCCGCCACCAAGAATCGGAAATCCAAACGACGGCAGCGGCGGATTGTCGAACATTGTTAGATTCACGTACGGCCCGACCGCAAAATAGCCGAGCATTGACATCGCTGACACCCGTCCGAGTGAGCGGCTGTGCGCCAGGAAATCCAGTTCGGTATCGTCCGATACATCGAAGTCCTCAGTCGGCAGCGCGAGTTCAGCGGCGCCATAGACAAATATCGAGCCGATCACTAGGGCGAAGAAATCGATGATGGACCATTCCGAGACCAGGCGCAGCTCCCAGCCGACCCACCACAGTTGCAGGATATAGAAAAAGACACAGGTGCCCCACAGCATCGTTGCCCAGTGATAGGTCACGCGATTATGGGCGCGTACCAGCAGGGCGGCGGTGTGAAGTAGGCGTGCCATCGCCAGGCCGAGAATAATCGAGATGGCGATGAAGATGTATTCGTGTTGAGTCATGCGGGCAACATGCCTGTCTTATTGTGGAAATTCAATCGCGTTTCGGAGCGCGTACGACGCTTGAGACTTGCGTGAATCAGTGGTGCATCGTTATGCACTGTGAAGCAGACTGCGTAACGGCCATCCCGGTAACTAGCTGATAGACAAGAGCAGAATCAACCACCTAGCGTTCCGAAAATCCGCGTGTCGGTAGTTCGGTCCGCCCCTGGGCACCACAAGAATTGGGGACGGTCCCGAAGGGACAGTCCCCAATTTTCGTAGAAAAAAGATTGGGAAATTCTATTGCGACACAGTAGTTTGATGTATGCGCGTCGTGTTGCCCGCATTTCTCGAGGGGCGGGAAACTTCCGACTGGTACCCGCCATAATCCGAGCTAAAGCGGTTAAGTTCTATTCGGCCGTGTGTGGCAGCTCCGTAGTGTCGAGCTGCGTCAATGCCGAACCCGTATCAAATATCACGAGTTCGCTGGCGATCTTGCCATCCGAGAAGCGGTAGCGTGAGATGCCGGTAACGCGCATCGAGTTACCCGTTGCATCCTCGCCGCGAGCTGTATCCGAGCCGGTCACTGTCCACTGCATGAATACGCCGTCCGCGCCGGCTGCCATACCATCGTTCGTGATGCTGAAATCCGGGTAGGTCTCATGCACTTGCAGGATGAATGCTTTCAGCTCGTCCAGGCTGTTTGCGTTCAGATCCGGCGCCGTACGCGTGAAATCGCTATGGGTGATCGCGTCGAGCTTATCCACGTCCGCGCTATCCCAGACCTCGCGCCACGTTTTGACTGCCGCAATTTCGGCATCATAAGCCGCCATCTGCGCAAGTTTGGCCTCCGCCGCGGCAAGCGCTTCACTCGCGCCGTCGTCCTTCTCCACTTCGACATCGCACGCGGCGAGCATGAACGCCGAAAGAAATACTGTTATTGCCGTCATTAGAGTTGTTTTCATCAATTTCCCCATTAGTCTTTTTGCTTACGCCGACGGGATCGAACGGTCCCGGCCCTAAGGATACACTGAGCGTCAAGGTGAGCAAAGCGATGACGAATCGCGAAATTACACGAAATGCGCGATGATAAAACGATCATACGGCACGGCACCATGCAGAGGGGTCATCGGTTATTGGAAGCGATTACGATTCTGCCGCTGACAGTTGACGAGGTGTTTACTTTTTTTCCGGTGTTGAAAACCTCGAACACATCACGCCGCCGGAGCTCGCTTTTCAAATTCTGACGCCGACTCCGATTGTTATCAAAAAGGGCACGATCATCGACTATCGTCTGCGACTCTTCGCAGTATCCTTTCACTGGCGCACACGTCGCTGCGGACATCAGTGGCGATTCGATCGTCGCGATCCATAGACAAGACACGTGAGATTTGCGTGAATGAGCTGAGCATCGCTATGTACAGCGCTGCAATAAAGGCAACGGGCGCCCCGGCAACCGGCTGAAAATTTTAGCCCTAGGGCTTCCACCGACATTCTGTAAATCCGCGTGTCGGTGCTTCGGTTGATTCGGCTCGGCTTAGGCCGATCCTCACCTTTCGGCGGATTCGCTTTGCTCATCTGCCCAATCAGCTGCGCCGATTAGTCCGCCCTAATCCAACGAAGATCCTGAAAGCGTGCCGGCGAAAAAAAAGCCCGCCACCGCTCACGCGGTGGCGGGCTGTCGGTGCGGGTCAGGCTGCGTCGGCTGCCGCCAGGAGCTCATCCCACGTCACATCGAGGACTTCGTCCGGCACGTCGTCGCCATCGATGTAGATTTCCAGGCGCACCATATTGCTGTCGAGTGCGATAACGACGATTGCCGTATTGTCGGCCGCCTGGATCATGAGCTCGCCGGTGAACGGATACCCTTCACCCGAGCTCTGCATGCTGATCGATGTGCTCACAATCACGTCGCCGCCGAGACGCGGACTCGAGATCCGGAACGACGTGTCGACCTCGACCGATGCCGGGACCGTGCCGTCGTTCGTAGTGACGGTGATTGTCATGCTCGTCATAGACTCGGTGACGCCATTGTGAGTCGTGGTAAGTGCAGTCGTCGATACAGTGATCGTCGTGATCGGCGGCATCGTCGAATCGATCTCGACGCTGATAGTGCCGGACGCGCCGGTCACATTACCTTCCTGCGTCACCTGAAATGCGCTGAGTTCCATGCTCATGCCGAGGAGGAACTGTTCACCGGTCGGGTCGCCCTCGAAGTCGGTGATGGTCATGACGAGACCGCCATCCAGAACGGCGCCTGTTCCGTCGTCACAGGCAGTGAAGCGGAAGCCGAATTCATCGCCGCTCGAAATCATAGGCGGATTCGAAATACTTACTGTCACGTCGACCTTGCCATCGACAGCGCAGTCCTGAAGTGTCGACTGCGCCGCGAGCATATCGGGCGGCAGTGGCACGGCGGACAGGCTCGATAGGGCAATTGCCGCACCGGAGCCGGCGTTCATGACCGGCAGGCCGGTGGTAGTAAGGGCACCGAACAGGTTGTCTTCCAGGACCTGCTGGGCAACGATACCGGCAACGGTGGTCGCGTTGTCCGAGGTGATCGTCACGAGTTCGCCCGTAACAGGCGGATTCGGATTGCCGTTGTTGCCTCCGCTGCCACCGCAGCCTGCAACAACTAGAAGGGTGATGCCTGCAAGAATCAGATTTCGGAATTCGTTGGACACGTCGCGTTCCTCCGTGCGGGTATCGCGAGCGAATTTCGCGATGAAGGTGTCAGGGTCAATGTGACGGAAGTCTCGCACAACACTGTCGACCAATACTGTGACCCGTGTCCGATGGCATTAATCTCGTCGCGGTGTCACGTCGATATGTAAAATCGCGATCGGCTTAGGCCGATCCTCACCCTTCGGGCAGATTCGCTTTGCTCACTTGTTCAATCGGCTGCGCCGATTAGTCCGCTCCTGGCCGCCAATTAGCTAACACCTGCCATTTCGAACTGGCGTCGCCGGCAATATTGTCAGGAGTCAGTCACTTCCTACAAATATGTCCAGCGGCAGTACCGCGGTCACACCGACGTTCGGCACGTCAACCAGTTGACCGATACGCATATCCACCGCGACGCTTGCGATCATGTAGGCCTGCGTCCGGTCATACCCGTATTCCGACATGATGTGGTCAATCATGGCCGCGAGAGCATTTCGCGCCGCGAGATTGATATCGCTCGACAGGTTACTCAGGCCTGCAATTTTCGGGGACTCCAGGTAGGCAAGGTCGGCGGGTACGCTGCCTTTCTCTTTGAGCGGGAAACCGGTCACGGCGTAGAAGCGCTGCGACGGTATCCCGAGCACCGAAGCCGGGCCTTCGTAGTGGGGGCCGTGGGACAGGTCAGGCGGGTCATCGACAATACGGGTGGTGACGGTCATCCTGCCGCCCATCTCGATCGCCGTGCCCGCCACCTCACCATCGCCCTGTGCGTAATGGAAGTCGCCGACTGCGAGCCCACAGCCGTCGATGTAACACGGCAGGTAGACCGTTGTTGCGGTAGTAATGTAGCGGATGTCCATGTTGCCGCCGTGCTCGCGCGGCGGGATCGTGCGCAGGCACTCTGCCGGTTTTGTTCCTTCCGCCCCACATACCGATGCCGGCTCCGCCTCATCCGGGTCGGGATTCATGACGGCGCCGCCCGATTCGAGCAGCTGTGTCTCGCGTGCCAGCACCTCGGCGACCAGGGCCGCTCCGGGCAGCGTTGTCACGACGCCGGGAAAACTCGCGTTCGGGATGCGCACGCCCGGAAGTGCATCGCTGACGGCGTATTCGTCGTTGATGCGCCAGACGATGAAACGCTCGTCGGTACCGAACTGGTCGCCGGCAAAACCGAATGGTCCGGCTTCGGTCCAACCGACATCGGCAGGCTCGAATGCCTCGATGGTCACTGCCAGCACGTCCCCGGCCTTGGCGCCGTTGATAAAAACAGGGCCAGTCAGGGCGTGGACGATGCCGAATCCTTCTCGCGGGATGCCATCGGCGCTTGAAAACTTATCCGGATCGAGCGTCAGGTCGAAGGCATCGCGGCCGACGAACACGATGCGCTCACCGGGATCGGCGTTGGCAACCATGGGAATGTCGGGATGCAGGCGATTGATGCAAGCCGGGTCGTCGGCGCAGCTAACCTGGCTGTCGCCTACCACGACGTCGGCGGCAGCGTCCGTAACTACGGCTAACGTTGACAGTAGTACAAGGGAAATACAGGTGGAAAGGCCAGAGTTCATTCGAAGTTACCCCGCTGGAGTTTTTTATCGACATACCTGTGTAAGTGGTCGCGCGTGGCCCTGATTCTAACCATTAGTTGGATTAGTCAGGACATTTACACCCGTGACATCCAGCCGAGCCGGCCGTAGTGCCAGAAGAACCGCGAAATTGTATTTGATCACAATATCAAGAAAAGACGATTCAGGCCTTTTCCCGGCGCGAAAGCAGGCGGCCGACGAGAGGACCACTGCCGTTGGTGAGAAGAAGACGGTGGCGAGTGTAATATCAATTTATTCCGAGGACCCAGGTAACATTGAAACAGCGAAGGAGCTGTCGATGCGGCAGACCGAGGTGACAACGCAGGCAGGCCCCAATGGGCGATGACATGCTGGCAAGTACCCTCGTGCCGTTATGGCTTAAGGTCCTGTGGACCGCGATGGTGCTCGTCATCGTCCTTATATACTGGCGGCATCGCGGCCCGGCCAATTTCTTCTGGTTCTCCGACATCGCGTTCCTCGCGCTCGTGGCGGGCCTGTGGCTGGAAAGTTCATTCATCGTCAGCCTGACGGCATGCATGGTGCTTGTTCCAGAAATGTTATGGGGTGTGAGCTTCTTCGGCCGCCTGCTGGGCCTGCCGCGCGTGATCGGCCTTGCCGACTACATGTTCGACGAACAGAGCCCGCTGTGGCTGCGCGCGGTGTCGCTGTTCCACGTGCCGTTGTTGGCGGTGATCGTCTGGGCCCCGTGGCGGCTTGGTTATGATCGCGGCGTGTATCCATGGGCAGTGCTGATTACATGGCTCGTGCTGCTGCTGACGCGCTGGCTGACAAAACCGAAATCGAACATCAATCATGTATACCGGTTACCGATCGCTGCGGGCGCAAACCTCACGCCGGTACAACACATGCTGGTGCTGATGACAGCGGTGCC